>JADYYZ010000478.1 GCA_020853405.1 Acetobacteraceae bacterium | reverse complement strand
GCTGCTTGCCGCCCCGGCCGGCACGCTCGCGCAGGGCAGCGCGCCCGGCCAGCCGGCTGCCCCCGCCGCACCGATCGCCGCGGCGCGCGGGATGGAAACCGTGGCGGTCGTCGAGAGCATCGACCAGCGGGCGCGCGAAGTCCTGCTGCGGCGCGAGGACGGCACGCTCTATACGCTGCGGGCCTCGCCCCAGGTGCGCAATCTTGCGCAGGTCAAGGCCGGCGATCGCGTGCTGCTGCGTTTCGTGGAGGCAGTCGCGGTAGGGCTCGCGCCCCCGGGGCAGGCCGGCCCGCCGCGGCGCGAGGCGACGGCCGCGGTGCGCGCGGCACGCGGCGAACTGCCAGGTGCCGCCGACGCCCAGGTGACCAGCCGGCGCGTCAAGATCCTGAACGTCGATCCGGGCAGCGGCACCGTCACCTTCCAGGAAGCCACCAAGCCGCCGCAGACGGTGGTGCTGCGCCGGCCCGAGATGCTGGAATTCGCCCGCACGCTGAAGCCGGGTGACGAGGTGAACATCACCTATGCCGAGGCGATGCTGGTCGCGGTCCGCCCCGCACCCGCCCAGTAGCAGGCCGCCCGCCTGGCCCCACCCCCACCCATGCGGGGGGTGGGGTCAGCCGCGCCTATGCTGCCCTCGCCTTCGCGAGCGCATAGCGCACGCTGAGCGTGCCGACGCCTTCGATGCTGGCCTCCATGCCGTCGCCCGGCCCGACCGCGCCGACGCCCGCGGGCGTGCCGGTCATGATCAGGTCGCCTGGCGCCAGTGCGACGAAGCGCGACAGGATCGCGATCGTCTCCGGCACGCTCCAGATCAGCTGCGACAGGTCGCCCTGCTGGCGCACCGTGCCGTTCACCTTCAGCACCACGGCACCTTTCGCGGGATGGCCGATCCCTGCTGCCGGCACGATCGGACCGATCGGGCAGGAGTGGTCGAAATTCTTCGCCATTTCCCACGGGCGGGCGAGTTTCTTGGCTTCCGCCTGCAGGTCGCGGCGCGTCATGTCGAGCCCGACCGCGTAGCCATACACGTGGCCCAGCGCGTCGGCCTCGGCAATGTCGGCGCCGCCCTTGCCGATCGCGACCACCAGTTCGATCTCGTGGTGCAGGTCCTTGGTCGCCACCGGATAGGGCAGCACGCCGCCCTCGGGCGCCACCGTGTCGGCGTGCTTGGCGAAGAAGAAGGGCGGCTCGCGCGTCGGGTCGTGGCCCATCTCGCGCGCGTGCTCGGCGTAGTTGCGCCCGACGCACCAGATCCGCCGCACCGGGTAGAGGCCACCACCCTGCACCGGGATCGCTGCCTGCTCGGGCTGGGGAACGACGAAGGTCATGGCGCATCCTTTCACGCTGGCCCGGCCCCGTATGCCTGCCCTCGGCAGCCCCATGGTCCCGGCTGATCCTGGATCTGGTACTAGATCGGGGATCGCAGCATCCGCAAGCCGAACCTCGTCATCGCAACGAATTCGCGATAGAGTCCGGCATGCGGGCGCGATCACCCCGTCCCGGCACCGGCGCGGGAGCTGCCCGCCCACCCCGCCGCCGTTTCCGTACGCCTGGCCCGATGCGCGGGCGGCGGCGCGTGCTGGCCGGGTTCCTGCCCCTGCTGTGCTGGCCGCTGCTGTGCTGGCCCCTGCTGTGCTGGCCGCTGCTGGCGTGCCTGTCGCCGGCGATCGCACAGCCGGCGCCTGGCCAGCGTGGGTCCTGCCCGGTCGCGATTGCGTTCGAGCCGCTGGTGGTGCGCAGCGCCGTCGGGATCTCCAACCATCTCCACGGCGTGGTCGTGGTCGGCGGCGATGGCTTCGAGGCAAACCCCTCAGGCTCGTTCCCGAACTGGGGCCATCTGGTCGGGCGCCGGCGCGACCTCGGCCGCCGGCCGCTCAAGGATGGCCACGTGCAGCGGTTCGCCGGCTATGCGCCCTGGCCCTGCGCCGACGCCCTGCGCCGGGCCGAGCGCGCGACCGCCGAGGTGAACGCGGCACGCCTTCCCTATGCGCCGGCGCCCGAGCTGCAATGGAACGCGGTGAACAGCAACTCCTTCGCCTACTACCTGGTCGGCAAGCTCGGTCTTGCTCCTCCGTCGCCGCCGCCTCCCGCCCTTTATGGCTGGGCACCCGGCTACAACAGCGCCATCCGCGACTGATCGCCGGACGGGCCGTCAGATGTCATCGCGGATGCACGCCTTGGCATGGCCTGGGGCAACCTCGCGCAACGCCGGCACCGCCTCGGCGCAGCGCGCCAGCGCGTGCACGCAGCGGGTGCGGAAGGCACAGCCCGAGGGCGGATCGGCCGGGCTCGGCGGGTCGCCGGCGAGCTTCGTGCGCGCCCTTCCCCGCCGCGCCGGGTCGGGCTCGGGCGCGGCTTCCAGCAACGCCCGGGTGTAGGGGTGGCGGGGGGCATCGAACAGCGCTTCGGTCGGCGCCGTCTCGACGATGCGGCCGAGATACATCACCGCGACGCGATCCGACAGGTGGCGCACCACGGCGAGATCGTGGCTGATGAACAGCATCGAAAGCCCGAGCCGCGCGCGCAGGTCCGCCAACAGTGCCACGATCTGCGCCTGCACCGAGACATCGAGCGCGCTCACCGGTTCGTCGGCGACGATGAAGTCGGGCTCCAGCGCCAGCGCGCGCGCGATGCCGATGCGCTGGCGCTGGCCGCCGGAGAATTCGTGCGGCAGGCGGCCCGCGTGCGCGGGATCGAGCCCGACCAGCGCCAGCAGCGCGGCAACCCTGCCGGCGCGCCCGGCGGCGTCGGCGAGGCCATGGATGTCCAGCCCCTCGGCCACCAGGTCGAGCACCCGCCGCCTGGGGTCCAGGCTGCCGAACGGGTCCTGGAAGACGATCTGCATGCGCCTTCGCAGGCGGCGCATCGCCGCCGGGTCGGCCGCCAGCAGATCGTGCCCGTCGAAGCGCAGGCTGCCGGCGGTGGGTTCGACCAGCCGCAGCACGCAGCGCCCGACCGTGGTCTTGCCGGAGCCGCTCTCGCCGACCAGCCCCAGCACCTCGCTGCGCGCGATCGCGAGATCCACCCCCGCCACGGCGCGGACCAGGCGCTTCTGCCCGAACAGGCCGGCGCGCATCGGATAGTGCTTGGCGAGACCCGCGACCTCGACCAGCGGTGCGGCGGGCGCGTTCATGCCGGCAGCTCCGCGTGGCGGATGCAGCGGCTGGCATGGTCGGGTGCCGGCCGCGCGAAGGGCGGCGGCGCCTCGGTGCATGCCGTGATGGCGAAGGCGCAGCGCGGCGCGAAGCGGCAGCCCCTGGGCAGGTCATGCGGGTTCGGCACCATGCCTGGGATCGGCGCAGGGGCCTGACCGGCGCGCGGGATGCTTTCCAGCAGCGCGCGCGTATAGGGGTGCAGCGGCCGGGCGAAGAGTTTCGCCGCCGGCGCCTCCTCGACCACCTGGCCGGCATACATCACCAGCACGCGGTCCGCGATCTCGGCCACGACCGCAAGGTTGTGGGTGATGAAGATCAGCCCCAGCCGATGCTCGTCCTGCAGCGCGGCAAGCAGGTCAAGCACCTGCGCCTGCACCGTCACGTCGAGCGCGGTGGTCGGTTCGTCGGCGATCAGCACCCGCGGGTTGCAGGCCAGCGCGAGCGCGATCATCGCGCGCTGGCGCATGCCGCCGGAAAGCTCGTGCGGGAAGGCATCGATGCGCCGTTCCGGGTCGGCCACCCCGACATGGCGCAGCAGGTCGATGCCGCGGCTGCGGGCCGCCCGGCCGCGCGCGATGCCGTGCGCCTCCAGCGCCTCGGATATCTGGGTGCCGATGCGATAGACCGGGTTCAGCGCCGTCATCGGCTCCTGGAAGATCATCGCGAGCTCGCGCCCGCGCATCGCGCGCAGCGCATCGGCGTCCAGCGCCGCGAGATCCTCGCGCCCGCCGTCGCGGCCTTGCAGCCATACCTGGCCCGCGGTGATGCGGGCGGCCGGGCGCGGCAGCAGCCCGAGCAGGGCCAGCCCGGTCATGCTCTTGCCGCTGCCGCTTTCGCCGACCACCGCCAGCGTCTCGCCGGGGGCGAGATCGAAGCCGACGCCATCGACCGCCGTGATCGCACCCCGCGGTGTTGCGATCCTGACGGTCAGGTCCTGCACCGACAGCAGCGTATCCGGCGGTACGGGCGGCGGTTCGCCGCGGCCGAGCAGGCCGGGCAGCAGCAGGTCGGCGGCACGGCGGGCGGCGCCGCGCGACAGCGCCGCGCCGCGGGGATCGAACACGTCGCGCAGGCCGTCGCAGAACAGGTTGATCGCAAGGATCAGCAGCACCAGCGCCGCGCACGGCACCAGCAGCAGCAGCTTGTTGTGCTCCATCGCCGCCCGCGCGCCGCGGATCATCAGCCCCCACGACGGCGCCGGCGGCACCACGCCGAGGCCGAGGAACGAAAGCCCGCTTTCCAGCAGCAGGGCGGCCGCCAGCGTCAGCGAGAACTGCACCAGGATCGGCCCGGCGACATTCGGCAGGATGGTGCGCAGCAGGATGCGTGACGCGCTCGCGCCCAGCGCGCGCGAGGCCTCGACGTAATCGAGCGTGCGCGCGGTCAGCACCTCGCCGAAGGTGACACGCGCGAAGCCAGGGATGAACAGGATCGACAGCACCAGCACCAGCGTTTCCGACCCCGGCCCCAGCAGCGTCACCACCAGCAGTGCCAGCAGCAGCGGCGGGAAGCACAGCACCACATCGACCAGCCGCACCGTGACCAGCTCGGACAGGCCGCGGAAATAGCCGCCCACCAGACCCAGGAACACGCCGGCGATGCAGGCGATGGAGGTCGAGACGAAGGAGACCGCAAGGCTGACCCGCCCGCCCCACAGCAGGCGCGCGAACACGTCGCGCCCGAACTCGTCCTGGCCGAGCCAGTAGGCGGCGGACGGCAGCGCCAGCCGGCCCGCGACATTCATGCGGATCGGGTCGTGCAGCGGCAGCACCGGGGCGGCCACGCACAGCAGGATGATCACGCCAAGCAGGCTGCCCGAAGGCAGCAGCCGGCGGAGCGTGAAGCTCATCCGTGCCGCACGCGCGGATCGAGCGCTGCATAGAGCAGGTCGACCGCCAGGTTCAGGAACACGAACAGTGTGCTGATCACCAGCACGATGCCGCGTACTTCGGGATAGTCGCGCGCCTCGACCGCGCGCACCAGGAAACTGGAAAGCCCCGGCCAGTTGAACACGTATTCGATCAGCACCGTGCCGCCCAGCAGCGCGCCCAGGTGCAGCGCGAACACTGTCAGCACCGGCGAGGCGGCGTTGCGCACGACATGCCGGCGCACCACGCGCGGCTCGGTCAGGCCCTTGGCGCGGGCGGTGCGCACCCAGTCGCGCGCCAGCGTCTCGGCGACCGAGGTGCGGGCGATGCGGAACACGGTCGAGGCAAGCCCGACCGCGATCGCCGTCGCAGGCATCATCAGCAGCCCGAGATGCCGCAGGGGATCCTGCGCGAGCGGCACGTAGCCGCCGGCCGAGGTCAGCCGCAGCGTCTGGGCAAACACCAGGATGATCACCGTGCCCGTGACGAAGACCGGCACCGACAGGAAGAAGGCAGCAACCGCCGAGGCGACGCGATCGAACGGCCCGCCCGCCCCGACCGCCGCCAGCGCGCCCGCCGGCACCCCCACCAGCAGCGAGATCACGCCGGCGGCCAGGATCAGCTCCAGCGTGCGCGGCAGGCGCCGCCACACTTCCTCGGCGACGCTGTTATCATCCTGGAAACTGGTGCCGAGATCGAGCCGCGTCAGCTGGTGCAGGAAGTCGAGATACTGCGCGATCAGCGGCCGGTCGAGGCCGAGCCGGTCGCGATACTCGGCGATGGTGGCGGGATCGGGCGCAACCCCGCCGCCGCCCGACAGCAGCAGCTCGGCCGGATCCCCCGGCACCATGTGGAGCGCCAGGAACACCAGCGTGACGACGACCCAGATCAGCCCGAAGGCGACCAGCGTGCGGCGGAGCGCATAGGCGAGCATCGGCCGTGGCCCGGGTCGCTGGCGCCGCGCGCGCTATCCGAGCACCGTCTGCTCCAGCGTGGTGCCGCTCAGGAACGTGTTGAAGCCGGGCAGGTTGTGGAAGCCGGTGATGCCCTTGCGCAGACCATAGCCCTGGCTGCGCCAGGCGAGGCCGATCATCACCGCATCGTCGAGCGCTGCCTTCTCCATGCGGGCGTAGACGGCGCGGCGCTTCTCGATATCGAGCGTGCGGCGGCCCTCGGCGAGCGCGGCTTCCAGCACCTCGTTGCGGATCCCGATCGAGCGCAGGTAGGAAGGCGGCAGGCTGCCGTTCAGGATGCTGTTCAGGCCGTCGGGGTCGTTGAAGTCGCCGGCGGTGCCCATCACGCCGACGTCGAACTGGCCGCGGTTGCCCATGGTGACGCGGGTCGCCCAGTCGGGCAGTTTCATCTCGACATTGACGCCGATGCGGTCGAGGCCCTCGCGCACCACCTCGGCGGTGTCCTTGTGCATGCCGTACTGGGCGGTCGAGAGCAGCACGCAGCTGAAGCCGCCGGCGTGGCCTGCCTCGGCCATCAGTTTCTTCGCGCGGTCGGG
>JADYYZ010000477.1 GCA_020853405.1 Acetobacteraceae bacterium | reverse complement strand
CCGCGCCGGCGGCGGCGAGCGTGCCTTCAATTCCTACGATACCGAACTCGCCAACACGCAGAGCACGAACAGCACGCGCCGCGGCAACCTGTTCTGCGGCGAGATCAAGCCGGTGTTCACGGAAGTGCTGCAGCTGACCTCGGTTGGCGACGTGGAGAAGTATGCACTCGCCAAGGGGTTGCCGCAGCCGCGCACGGTGCAGCCATGCGCCGCGACGCAGACCGCGACCGCGCGGCCGGCGGCACAGCAGCGCCGCTGACGCCACCCTGCCTGCCCAGGGCCAGCACCTGGGCACGAGTAGCACCGGAAGCCGGACCTGACGAAGACGGCGCGCGCCGCCGGCGCTAGTGCGCCTCGCCGCACCCGCGAACCAGGGCAGGCAGGATCATTGGCCAGAGGCCAGTGCCGTCGGCATCACATCATGGCGATCACGGCCCCGGCACACGCGCAGCGTCGCGAGTGCTGGCGGGTCGCGGCGCCTCGCCGCGCCGCCAGACACAGCCGGGCACAAAAACAAGGGGCCGCCAGTCGGAACTGGCGGCCCCATTATCAGGCGCGAGGGCGTGCGATCAGCGGAGCACGATCTCGACGCGCCGGTTCTGCGGCTCACGCACGTTCGGGCCGGTCGGCACCAGCAGGCGGGTGAAGCCGAACGCCTGCAGCACCATCTCGCTCCGCGGGATGCCACGGCGCTCGAGCTCGCCGGCGACCGACTCGGCGCGGCGCATCGACAGGCCCTGGTTGTACTGGGCCGAACCGACCGTGTCGGTGTTGCCCGACACCTCGATGCGGGTGGTCTGCGTGGTGCGCGCCGCGTTCGCCGCCTCGGCGATCACGCTGCGGGCGCGATCGGTCAGGGTGGACTGCGCGAAGTCGAAGAACACCAGGAAGGTCCGCGCCGGGGCAGGTGCCGGGGCGACGGCCGGGGCCGGCGGCGGCGGCGCGACGCCGAACGCATAACGGGCGCCGATCAGGAAGCTGTAGTTGAACGTGTCGTCGACGCCAACCTTGCCGGAAGCGACCGTGTTCGGCACGACCGTGGTCGTGGTCACCCGCGTCTCGAAGTCGTCGAGGCCGGTGATGCTGAAGAACCGGAACTCGCCGGTGATCGACAGGCCCGGCACCGCCTCGATCGGGATCGCCGCACCGACGATCGCCTGGTAGGCGAAGCCGCCCTGGGTGTCGTCGATCGCGATGTTGGTGCCACCGCCCGACAGGCGCGCCTGGTCGAGGTTCAGCCAGGCGTAACCGGCACCGGCGCCGAGGTAGGGAACGATGCCCCAGCCAAGGTCGAAGTCGAACAGGATGTTCGCCATGATGCCGTATTGGGTCGCGTCACCACCGGCCGACAGGCCGGCGGGGATCGAGAAGCCGCGCACGCCATCGGCGGCGTTCACACGATAGTTGCCCTCGACCTCGAGGCGCAGGCCGTTGCCGAACCCGTAGCCGACGCTGCCAAGGCCGACGAAACCGGCGTTGAATTCGATCGAGCCGCCCACGTTGCCGAGCGGCGTGCCGGCGTTGGTCTTGACGCCGCCCAGGTCAACGTCCTGCAGCAGGTTGAGACCCAGGCCACCACCGACATAGAAACCATCGACCACCTGGGCGCTGGCGACTGTCGGGGCGGCTACGGCGACCGTGGCCGCCAGAAGCGCAGTCCGGAATTTCATTCAGATCTCTCCTCGTCCGTCCTGAGCGATACCCTGGCCGTTGCGGGCAACACGCCCCAACCCCGCCCTGCCGCATCGCGCTGAAGACACATTATCAAGCCGCCCCGGCGCTTGCACCCATGTTCCAAGCATTTTCCGGGCACTGTTGCATCCCGGTCACATCGGTGTGCGGCAGGCAGGCCACAGGCAGCGGGCAGGCACCTGGCGCGGCCACCGCCGACCCCGCCGAATGCCGCCTCGACATGCCCGCAGCCACCTGAAACTGCTCAGCGAAGAACGATTTCGACGCGGCGATTCTGCGGCTCGCGCACGTTCGGGCCGGTCGGCACCAGCGGCCGCGTGAAGCCGAATGCCTGCAGGACCACCTCGCTCCGCGGGATGCCCCTGCGCTCGAGTTCGCCGGCCACCGCCTCGGCCCGGCGCATCGACAGCGCCTGGTTGTACTGCGCCGATCCCACGGTATCGGTGTGGCCGGAGACCTCGATTCGGGCGCTGCCGGTCTGCTGGACCGCGGCCGCCGCCTCGGCGACCACGCCGCGCGCGCGATCGGTCAGGGCCGCCTGGGCGAAATCGAAGAACACCAGATAGGTCCGGGCCGGCGCCGGCGCCGCGGCAACCGGGGCTGGCGGCGGCGGCGCCAGGGTCGGGTTCACCGCGTAGCGCAGGCCCAGCATGATGCTGTGGTTGGCCAGGCTGTCGATGTCGGCCCGGCCGCCCGAGGCGCCGGTCACGGCGAAATCGTTGTCGAGGATGCCGAAGAAGCGGTACTCCAGGCTCGCCAGCAGGTGGCCCTGGGAATCGATCGGCATCGAAAGCCCGGCCATGAACTGGTAGGCGAAGTTGCCCTCGGTGCCGTTGATCGTCGGCAACGGGTTGGCGCGCACGCTGCGCATCTCGGCCCAGGCATAGCCGACGCCGGCGCCGATCGTCGGAATCACCGGCAGGCCGAAATCGTAGTCCCACCAGACATTGGCCATCACCCCGTACTGGACGACGTTGCCGCTGGCGGGCTGGTTGTTCACGACACTGCCGAAGCCGCCGAACCGGCTGACGTCGTTGTCGCGATAGTTGGCCTCGATCTCGGCGCGGATGCCGTTGCCGAAGCCCCAGCCGATCGCGCCCAGGCCCGCGAATCCGTTGTCGAGGGTGGCCTGGCCGGAGCCGCCGCCGGCCGCCCGATTGAACGTGATGTCCAGGTCCTGCATGATGTTGAGGCCCATCGCGCCACCGAAATAGAGGCCATCGACATACTGCGCCCGGGCCGGGCCCGGCCCCAGCAGCAAGGCGGCGACGGCCGCACCCGCGGCGGAGGTGGCGACTCGATGGATAGAGGGCATACCGGACTAGCTCCTTCCCTGGGCGTTCCTCGGGGCGTTCCTCGGGGCGTTCCGACCCGTGGCCGACAGCGGTGCCGCGCCGCCGACCGCGTGGCCGAAGCCAAATACGCATGCGTGGATTAATTCAAACGCACGGATACGCAAAGGCACCATCGCCGCTGAAAATACGATTCCTGCCCGATTCCGGTCCGGCGTTTAATCACCGCGGCCCGCCGCCCGGCGCTGGCGAAGCACGGCGCTGGCGAAGCACGGCGCTTGCCCGCGCGCCTTGGGCCGGGCATGGGTTTCGCCCGCATGGCATACCGGGCCGGAACAAAACGCGCGATCGATATGATGCTCGCGGCCACGCTGCTGCTGCCTGCCCTGCCGCTGCTGGCGCTGGGGGCTGCCGGCGTCGCGGTTTCGCTCGGGCGTCCGGTGCTGTTCCGGCAGGACCGGCTTGGCCTCGGCGGCCGGCCCTGGCGGGTGGCGAAACTGCGCACCATGCGGCCTGGCCCCGGGCCGGATGCCGCGCGCACGCCGCCGCTCGGCCGCCTGTTGCGCCGCAGCAAGATCGACGAGCTGCCGCAGCTGCTCGACGTGCTGGCCGGCCGGCTTTCCTTCGTCGGGCCGCGGCCGCTGCCGCCCGGCATCATGGACCCGCACAGCGCGCTCCTGCCATTGCGGCTGTCGGTGCGGCCGGGGCTGACCGGCTGGGCACAGGTCGCGGGCGGCACACGGCTTACCAACCCCGAGAAGCTCGCGCTCGACTGCTTCTACGCACGGCGCGTCTCGGCCAGGTTCGATGCGCTGATCCTGTGGCGCACGCTGGCGACATTGTTGGGCGGCGAACGCCGCGACGAGGCCGCGATCAGCGCAGCCCTGGCAGACGCCGGGCAATGATGGACAGACCGCGGCCTGCTTGCTGCGATACCGCGATGCCCCCACCGGAGATCGCCGCCCTGCTGGCAGCCGCGACGCGGCTTGAAACACCTTGCGGCGACGGCGCGATGGTCTGGCATGCGTTCGGCGAGGCCGCGCTGCCGCCGCTGGTGCTGCTGCATGGCGGCTTCGGCAGTTTCCTGCACTGGGCGCGCGCGATCCCGCTGCTTGCGCCGCGGTTCCGGGTTCTGGCGGCCGACCTGCCCGGCCTCGGCGACTCGGCCGAGGCAGCTGCCCCCTGCACGGCGGAATCGCTGGCCGCGATCGTCGCCGACGGCATCACCCGCCTGGTCGGGGCCGCGCCCTTCCTGCTGGCGGGGTTCTCGTTCGGCGGGCTGATCGGCGGCCATGTCGCCGCCGCGCTCGGGCCGCAGGTGCTGGGCTTCGTCTTCTTCGGCGCCGGCGGCCTCGGCCTCCCGCGGGGCGAACACAGGCCGCTGCTGCAATGGCGGGCACTTGCCAACCGGGCCGAGATCGAGGCCGTGCATGCCGAGAACCTGCGCCGCTTCATGCTGCACGACCCGGCCCGGGTCGATGAAGCCGCGATCTGGATCCAGACCGAGAACACAAGCCGCGCCCGCACCCGCTCGCGCCCGATCGCGATGACCGACACGCTGGCGCGGCAACTGCCGCAAATCCGGGCGCCGATGTGCGGCGCCTGGGGCGATCACGACGCCACCGCCTTTCCGTATCTGCGGCAGCGCCGCCTGCTGATGCGCGAGCTGGGCGCTGCCTACGCCGAAATCCCCGATTGCGGGCACTGGGCGCCCTACGAACAGCCGGCGGCCGCCGTGGAGCTGATCGAAGCATGGTCCCGACGCTAGAAACCGCGCGCCTTCGCCTGCGTGCCTTCCGCGAGTCCGACCTCGACGCGTTCGCCGCGATGCAGGCCGACGCCGAGGTGATGCGCCATATCGGCCCCGCCGGCGCGACCCGCACCCGCGCCGAGAGCTGGACCGGCATGGCGGTGGCGATGGGCCAGTGGGTGCTGAAGGGCTTCGGCATGTGGGCGTGGGAGGAGCGGGCGAGCGGCCGCTTCGTCGGTCGCGGCGGCATCCTCGAGCCCTATGGCTGGCCGATGCCGGAACTCGGCTATGGCCTGGTGCGCGACGCCTGGGGCCAGGGATACGCGCAGGAAGCCTGCCGCGCCGCGCTCGAGTGGGGCTATCGCGAGCTCGGCAGGCCGGAATTCGCGAGCTTCATCAAGCCGGGCAACGAGCCCAGCCGCCGCACCGCCGGGAAACTCGGGGCCGTGTTCGAGGGCATGACCGAGCTGATGGGCACGCCATGCGAGCTCTGGATGCACCGGCGCCTTCGCTCGGCGCTGGCGTGAGCCGCTACACGCCCTTCATCGCGCTGGTCGCGGGCCTCGGCGTCAGCCAGTGGGTGCGAACCCTGCCGGCGCTGGCGGCCGATGGGCTTTCCGCCAGTTTCGCGCTGACGCCTGCGGCACTCGGTATTGCCACCGGCCTCTATCACGCCGGTTTCGCGCTGGGCCAGGTGCCGTGCGGGGTGGCGCTCGACCGCTACGGCGTGCGGCGCACCGTGCTCGGCCTGATGTCGATCGCGGTGGCCGGGATCGCGCTTTCGGCCACCGCGCCGAACCTGGTCACCTTCGCCGCCGGCCAGCTGGTCACCGGCTTCGGCTGCTGCGGCGGGCTGATGTGCGCGCTCCGCTGGGCGGCGCACGCGCTGCCGGCCGAGCGGTTCGGCGCCGCCTCGGGCTACATCCTCGCCGCCGGCAGTTCCGGGCTGCTGGCATCGGGCACGCCGAGCGCGCTGGCGATCGAGGCGGTCGGCTGGCGGGGAACCTACGCCATCGCCCTGCTGTTCGCGGCCTTCTCGCTGGTGCTCGCGCTGCTGCTGATCCCGCGGGTGCGGATCGTGCCCTCCAGCCGCAGCGTGCTGGGCGATGCGGCCGATGTGGCGCGGCTGTTCGTGGCGCGGCCATTGCTGCCCTGCGCCGTGCTGGCGTTCGTCGGCTATGCTGCCTTCATCGTCACCCGCGGGCTGTGGGCGGGGCCGTGGCTGACCGACCATCTGGGCCTGAAGCTGGTGGCGGCGGGCGATGCGCTGCTGGTGATCAGCCTTGCGATGGCGGCCGGGCCGGCGCTGTGGGGGTTCCTCGATGCCCGGGTCCGCTCGCGCACGGCCATGCTGGGCGCGAGCCATGTGCTGGGCGGGCTGGTGCTGCTCTGGCTCGCCGCCGGCGGCGGCGGCACGCTGGCCGATGTCGCGGCGCTGACGCTGTTCATGGCGCTGACGGCAAGCCACGTGCTGGTGTTCGCCATGGTCCGGCTGCGCGTCGACGAGGCGATCCTGGGCAAGGCGATGAGCGCGGTGAATTTCTCGTTCTTCGCCGGCGCGGCGGTGCTGCAGCCGCTGTCGGGTGCGGCGGCCGGCCGGTTCGGGGTCGAGGGCGCGTTCGCCTTCCTGGGCGGCCTGTGCGTGGCCAGCGCCGCGCTTTTCCTGGTGCTTGCCCGCAGGCAGCACCCACGACTCGCGGCAGGAGCGATGCGATGAAGGTGACCGGGATCGAGACCATCCGCCTGGAACGCCAGCCGAACCTGCTGTGGTGCCGGCTGCTGACCGATTCCGGCCTGGTCGGCCTCGGCGAGACCTTCTACGGGCCGGAGGCGGCCGAGGCGCACATCCACCGCGTCATCGCGCCCTACCTGATCGGCAAGGATCCGCGGGCGGTCGAGCGCCACCAGGCGTTTCTCACCGGCTATGTCGGCTATGTGGGGTCGAGCGCCGAGATCAGGGGCCGCAGCGCCGTCGACATCGCCTGCTGGGACATTCTCGGCCAGGCCGCGAACCTGCCGCTGTGCGACCTCTGGGGCGGCCGCGTGCGCGAGGACATCCGCGCCTACAACACCTGCGCCGGCTATTCCTATGTGCAGACCGAGGCCACCCAGGGCACCGGCAATTTCGGGCTGGGCGAGAAGGCCGGCCCGTACGAGGACCTGAAAGGCTTTCTGGAACGCCCGGTGGAGGTCGCGGAAAGCCTGCTGGAAATGGGCATCAGCGCGATGAAGATCTGGCCGTTCGACTACGCGGCCGAGGCAAGCCAGGGCCAGGCGATCACGACCGGGGAACTGAAACAGGGCCTGGTGCCGTTCGAAAAAATCCGCGCTGCACTTGGCGACCGGATCGACCTGATGGCGGAGCTGCACGGGTTGTGGAACCGCCCCGCCGCGATCCGGATCGCGCGCGCGCTGGAACCGGTGGCACCGCTGTGGGTCGAGGACCCGGTGGTGATGGACCACCTGGTCTCGCTCGGCGAGGTCGCGCGCGCCACGCGCTGCCCGATCGCCGCCGGCGAGACCAGGGGCACGCGGGCCGATTTCCGCGCGATGCTGGAGCTGGAGGCGCTGTCGACGCTGATCCTCGACCTGTCCTGGTGCGGCGGCATCTCGGAAGCACGCAAGGTCGCCGCGATGGCCGAGGCCTGGCACGTGCCGGTGGCGTTCCACGACTGCACCGGGCCGGTGGTGCTGGCTGCCTCGACCCATCTCGCGCTGCACGCCCGCAATTGCGCGATCCAGGAGATCGTGCGCGCCTTCTATTACGGCTGGTATGGCGAGCTGGTCACCGCCCTGCCGCCACTTGCCAATGGCCGCATCACGGTGCCGGAGGGACCGGGGCTCGGGCTGGCGCTGAACGCCGGCGTGCCGAAGCGCGCCGATGCACGGGTGCGCCGGACCACCGCGGCGGACCTGTAGCCTGCATCGCGGTCAGATCACCTTCGCCGCGAACGGGGGCGTGCCGTCGGGGGCGTCGAACTCGACCACCCAGAGGTCGGGGTCGCGCCCGACCTGGCGGGCGACATAGGCATCCGCCTCGGCCGGGGTGACCAGGGCGGCACCGGTCGCGCGGAGCCAGGTGAGCCGCCCCTCCCCGTCCTGCACCTGGCGCAGCACCGCCATGCCCTCGCGCGCGCGGAGCACCGCCAGCACATCGCCGCTGTCGGGATCGCCCCGGCGCAGCACCGCGGCGGGCCGGCCAAGCCGGTCCGACAGTTTCACCGCCGCCGCCACCCAGATGCCGGCCTTGACCCGTGCCTCCATCCTTTCGCAGATACGCCCCCCGATTGGCGGAAGGAACCCCGATGGCGAAGCGGATGCCCAAGGAGCACGTCAAGGAACCATCCCCCGAGAAGGGGGCGGCGCAGCGCGCCTACGAGGAGAAGCGCGCCGCCAAGGCAGGCATGAGCCTGGAGAAATGGATGAAGCAGAAAAGCCGCGCCGCCGCGGCCGCGGCCCCCCCCGAAGCAAAGCCCGCCAGGCGCGGGCTGATGGCGCGGCTGTTCCGGCGCAAGGGCTGAATCCGGTCAGGTCATGCGCTTCAGCACGCCATCGCGCCTGACCACGTGGTGGAACAGGGCGGCGCCGACATGCATGATGATGACGCCGAGCAGCGCGAGGCCGACGCCCAGGTGGATGGGCAGCAGCAGGTTCCCAAGCGGCTCGTTGTGGCCGACCGGGCTCGGCAGCGGCACCAGGCCGAAATAGGCCAGCGGAAAGCCGAAGGCGTTGGTGGCGAGGAAGCCGAGGACCGGCTGCACCAGCAGCAGCACGTAGAGCGCGGCGTGCGTCGCGTGCGCTGCCCGTTGCATCCAGCCCGGCATCCCGACCGGCAGCGGCGGCGGCGGATGCAGCCGGCGCCAGGCAAGGCGGGCCAGCACCAGCAGCCAGATCGTCACGCCCAGGTTCTCGTGGATGAAATAGAGCAGGTTGTGCAGCCACTCGATCTGGTCGAAGCGGCTGATGTTCGGCCCGATCGGCCAGACGATCAGGATCAGGAAGGCGATCGCCCAGTGGAAGAACCGGGCCGGCGCGGAATAGCGGCCGGCCGGGTGGGCCGGGTCAGCCGCGGCGACGGCGGCTTCGGTGGTTGCCATGGGCGTGCTCCGTTGCTCCGCTCCCATACCATATGGCGGGCCATATGGCGGGCCACGTGGCGGGGACACGGCGCCCGGGCGCGGCCCCGATGAGCGGCTTTGCCCTGGTCGCCCACGCCGACTGGAGCGGCGATCGGGCCAACAGCGGCGCCAAGCGCCAGGTGGCGATCGCACGGCGCGATGGCAGGCGATGGGTTGCCGAACCGCCGCGCCCGGTCGGTGAGCCGATGGCGTTGGTGGCAGCAATGCTTGGCGAGTGTGCCGGCCGGGCCGGCCGGGCCGGCCTGCTCGCGCTCGATTTCCCGATCGGCCTGCCGATCGCCTACGCGCGGCGCGAGCTCGGCCGGCACGCCTCGTTCCCGGAATTTCTCGACGCGGCCGACCCGGCGCGGGATGATTTCTTCAGGATCGCCGCGACGCTGGAGGAATGCAGCGCCGCCCGCCCGTTCTTTCCCGCGGGGAGCGCCAGCGGCAAGGGCGTGAAGGCTGCGTTCCTTGCCCGGATCGGGCTCGATGCCGGCACGCTGCTGCGCGCCTGCGATCGCAAGGGACCCGGCGTCGCGGCGGCGTGCGGCATCTTCTGGACACTCGGGGCCAACCAGGTCGGCAAGGCGGCGCTCGCCGGATGGCGGGAGCTCCTCTGGCCATGCCGCCGGCGCGGCTGGAATGTCGGGCTGTGGCCGTTCGACGGCACGCTCGGCGCGCTTGGCCGCTCACGCGCCTTGACGATCGCCGAGTGCTATCCGGCCGAGGGGTATTCGCGCATGCGCTTCGCGCGCGCCCCGGCCGCGCGATCAGGGAACGGCGGGCACGCCCCGACCGGCAAGCGGACGCAGGCATGGCGGCGTTTCCATGCCGACACGATCCGCCGCTTCGCCACCGCCAACCGCATCCACCTCGCACCACCCCTGCTCGATGCCATCACTGACGGGTTCGGCACCGCCGCCAGCGGCGAGGATGCGTTCGATGCCGTGATCGGCCTGTTCGCCACGATCGAGGTCGCGGCGGGGCGACGGGGTGAAGGCCCGATCGAGCGGCCCGCGATCACCAGCTGGGAAGGCTGGATGCTCGGCCGTGCCGACTATCCCGGCTGAGCGCCGTGCGTACGCGGCTCCGTCATCGCGCGTGCCGCGCGTGGTGCGCGACAAAGGCCGCGCCGATCGCGACCAGGCGATCGACGATCTTCGCGCCCACCTCGGCGCTGCACAGGCGCGGGTCGGCGTTCATCACGCCGTTCGGGGCGAATTCCGTGAGCTCGCCAGGCACGCCGACATCGATGCCCTGGAACTTCACGGTCGCGAAATTGGAAACCGGCAGGCCGTGGAACTCCTTGCGGATCGGGCCGTCGGGCACCAGGTCGGGGCGCAGCAGATGGGGAAACAGATGCAGCCCCACCGAGGTCAGCGGGTCGGCGCCATGCCCGGCCGCCTTGGCCGCTTCCTCCTTGCCGCGAAGTTCCGGCAGCAACGCATAGGCGATGCGCCACAGGTAAAGGCTCGGGATCACCACGCCGCTGGCGCGGAACACTTTCTGCGCCTCGTCATGGATCGCCGTCACGTTGCCGCCATGGCCGTTGATCACCACCAGCCGGTCGAGCTTGTGGCGGATCAGGCAGGCGAACATCTCGCCGATCACGGCGCGCAGCGTGCCCTGCTCCAGCGCGATGCCGCCGATCATCGAGCCGAAATAGTCGGCGCCGCCGAACGGCAGCACCGGCGCCACCAGCGTGTCGGTTCCCGCCTTGCAGGCCGCTTCCGCGATCCGCAGCGCGACCGCGTCGGCACAGAGATAGTCGCCCATCGGCGCGTGCGGCCCCTGGTCCTCCAGGCTGCCCATCGGCAGCAGGATCACCGGGCGTTTCGCCAGGCGCTCGCGCGCCTCGCCGGCGGTGACGTCGGAAAGCCGGTATTTCGTGCTGCTCATTGCAGGAGCTCCAATGCGGCGCGGCTGATCGCCTGCACGCCATAGCCGATGCTGCGTTCGTCGGGCTGGTAGTCGGAATTGTGCAGCGCGTCCTTGCGCCCGGGCGCTGCCGAACCGATCCGGATGTGCGCGGCCGGCATGCGGGCAGCGAACTCGGAGAAATCCTCGGCCCCCAGGCTCGGCACGCCTTCGCGCACCGCGTCTTCGCCGAACTGCGCCGCGATCGCCCGGTTCACACGCTCGGTCAGGCCGGAATCGGTGGCAAGTGGCGGCACCTGCGGCGCCAGCGTCAGTTCGGCGCGCACGCGGAGCCCGGTCTCGAGCCCCGCGATGATGCGCCGCATCGCCGCCTCGATCAGCGCCCGCGTCTCCGGCTCGAAGCAGCGCACGGTGCCGGCAAGCTGGGCCTCGTCGGGGATGATGTTGCGCACATGGCCGGCGTGCAGCTGTCCGACCGTGACCACCGCCGAGCGCAGCGGGTTGAGCTCGCGCGCGACGATGGTCTGCAGCTGGCCCACCAGCTCGGCCGCGGCGACGATCGGATCGACCGCGGCATAGGGGTGGGCGGCATGGCCCGATCTGCCGTGCAGCACGATGTCGAATGCATCCGACCCCGCCTGGCAGGCGCCCTTGACCCAGCCGAAGGTGCCCGGCGCCATCCCCGGCGCGTTGTGGAAGCCGATCGCCATCGTCGCATCCAGCCCGTCGAGCGCGCCGTCGCTGATCATCGCCGCGGCGCCGCTCAGCAGCTCCTCGGCCGGCTGGAACACCAGCGCGATGCGGCCGCGCAGATGCCGGGCGAGTCCCTTCAGCACCTCGGCCGCGCCAAGCAGCGTGG
>JADYYZ010000476.1 GCA_020853405.1 Acetobacteraceae bacterium | reverse complement strand
TGTCGGTATAGCCGTTGGTCGCGAACAGCACCCGCTTCGCCGCGACCGCGCCGCGCGTGGTTTCGACGCGCTGGCCCTCGCCCATGCGGGCGACCTTGCTGACACGGGCGTGGCTCGCCAGCACCGCGCCTGCGTTGCGCGCGGCCACGCGCAGCGCCGCGTTCAGTTTCGCCGGATGCAGCCCGCCGTAATCCTCGACCACGAAGCCACCATGGAAATAGTCGCTCGCGACCTCCTCGCGCTGCTCGGCGCGCGACAGCAGGCGGATCGTGACGCCGGTGCGCGCCGCCAGAGTTTCGGCATTGCGCTTCAGAATCTCGAAGTGCGAGGGCGCGAAGGCGCCGAAAAAACGCCCGGTCAACGCGAGATCGCAGTCCAGCTGCTCGCGCGACACCAGGTCCTTCAGGAACTCGAAGGTCGCCTTGCTGTCCTCCAGCGCGGCCTGCGCCTTCTCGGCCGGCAGGTCGCGCAGCGCCTCCGACAGCACCAGTTTCTGGCCCGAGGAGACCATGCCACCCGAGCGCGAGGAGGCGCCGCCGCCAAGCGGCCCGCCATCGACCACCAGCACCGAGGCGCCACCGCGCGCTGCCTCAAGTGCTGCCGAAAGCCCGGCAAAGCCGCTGCCGACGATCACCACGTCGGCGGCGGCCGGCAGCGGAACGGTGCTTGCATCCTCGGGCGGGGCAGCGAGCCACCAGTACGGCTCGGCCCGGAAATCCGGATGGAAGATGCCGCCTGCCATCAGAACGGTGCCTGCGGGTAAAGCGCGCGGAGTTCGGCCACCAGCTCGGCGAACGGTGCCGGTTCGGCATGTGCGCGCATCGCCTCGAACAGCCTGGTCTTGGCGAAGAAGCGCCAGTGCACCGGCATGGCAGCGAGCCATTCCGTCATCGCGGCGTAGAACGCATCGGTGAAGCGGCGCTCGAACGCCTCGCGCTCCGGGCCGAGCGCGAAATGGCCCTCGCGCCGGGTCATGCCGGCGCGAAGCGTGATTGTGGCGGACTCATCGACCTTGCCATCGGCGATCACCACGCCGTAGTCGCGCGACGCCGCCGCCGCCGAGACGTAGCCGCGCTTCACGTCCAGCGCCACGCGCGAAGGATCGCGATCGAGCGGTGAGCCGCGGCCACCCCCGCCGGGGGAATGGATATGCACGACCTCGCCCGGCGCCATGGTCAGGATGTCGGTGTTGCCCAGGTGTTTCTCGCGCTTCGTGCCGGGATTGAGGATGAAGTCGGAAGGCTCGCCCGGACCGCCGCCCAGAATGCCCCACGGGCGGAACTTCGAACGGTCGCGGTTGCGCGCGGTGATGTGCGTATCGGGCGCGAACACCCGGAACTCCATCACGGTCGCAAGCCCGCCACGATTGGCTCCCGGCCCGCCGGAATCCTGCACCAGGCCATAGCGCAGCATCTGGATCGGCACCTCGGTCTCGGTGATCTCGATCGGCGAGTTCTTGAGATAGGCGCCGTCGGCGCCCGAACCGTTGGTGCCGTCGCGGTGCGGCATGCCGCCGCCGCCGCCGACAACCGGGTTGATCGCGGCCAGCACCGTGCGGCCGGTGCGGTTCTCGGTGGTGCGCACGTTCATGATCGAGGAGGTGCCGGCGGGGGCTGCCGGCATCCGCTCCGGGATGGCGAGCCCGAAGGCGCCGAAGATCAGGCTGCGCAGGCGCGCGCAGGTGAGGCTCCGCATGCCGACCGCGGCGGGAAAGCTCGGATTCAGCACCGTGCCTTCCGGGGTGATGCAGGTGAAGGGGCGCGTCAGCCCCGCGTTCAGCAGCAGATGCGGGTTCAGCGTGAACAGCACGTAATAGACGCCGACCAGAAGCAGGGTGCTGCGCGCATAGCCCCCGGTCGGCACGTTCAGCGCCGAGGTGAGCTGCGGGTCGCTGCCGGTGAAATCCAGGATCGCGCTGTCGCCCTTGATGGTCAGCGCCAGCGCCAGCCGGCACGGGTTGCCGTTCACCGAATCCTCGTCGGCATAATCGGCGAAGCGATAGGTGCCGTCGGGGATGCTTTCCAGAATTTCCCGTGCCTGGTGCTCGGCATAGTCCTGCAGGCCGGCAAGCCCGGCGCGGAACTTCTCGACGCCGAACTTCGCGATCATCGCGCGCACCTTGCGCTCGCCGGTGTTGAGCGCGCCGACGAACGCCTTGAGGTCGCCGAGATTCTGCTCGGGCTTGCGCACGTTCAGCAGCATCACCCGCAGCAGTTCCTCGTTCAGCACGCCCTGCCGATAGAGTTTCATCGGCGGGAAGCGCACCCCTTCCTGGTGGATCTCGGTCAGGCTGCGCGACAGGCTGGCCGGCACCGCGCCACCCATGTCGGTGTTGTGGATGTGCCCGCAGGCGAAGCACACGATCTCGCCATCGTGGAATACCGGCTTCCACATGTGCAGGTCGGGAGCGTGGGTGGCAAGGTTGCCGCTGTAGGGATCGTTGGTGAAGCCGATATCGCCCGGTTCGTAGGAATCGATCATCGCCTGGGCCGGGCCGTAGTTGATGCCGGGATACCAGGTGGCGCCGAGATCCATCGGCACCGCGATCACCTGGCCCGACGCATCGGTGATCTGCACGGTGAAATCCTCGGTCTCCTTGACGAAGGTCGAGTGCGCGGTGCGATAGAGCGTATAGGCCATGTTCTCGG
>JADYYZ010000475.1 GCA_020853405.1 Acetobacteraceae bacterium | reverse complement strand
CTCAGCGTGGTTACCGACGTCACGCTCGAGGTCGCAGCCCAGGCCGAGATCGGGCGGCGCACATCGCTGCTCGACCTGATGATGGCGCACGTCGACCATGGCCTGGTGCTGTTCGATGCCGATGAACGGGTGGCGCTGTTCAACACCCGCGCCGAATCGCTGGCCGGCATCGCGCCCGGCTGGCTTGCCCCCGGCCGCACCCGCCACGAGATCATCGAGCATCTGCACCAGCGCGGCATCTATGGCCAGGGCAGCGAGGCGGACGCCCGCGCGCAGGATTTCCGCGGCCGCGATTCGCATCGCGTGCAGCGGCTGGAACGCAGGCTGCCCGACGGGCGCGTGATCGAGATGCGGAGCGACCCCCTGCCGGGCGGCGGCTATGTGGTGGCGACCTGGGACGTGACCTGGCGGCGCGACACCGAGGCGCAGCTGCGCGCCGCCAAGGAGGCAGCCGAGGCGGCGAGCCGCGCGAAGTCGAGTTTCCTCGCCAACATCAGCCACGAACTGCGCACGCCGCTGAACGCGGTGATCGGGTTTTCCGAGGCGATCGGCCACGAGGCGGAGAAACTTGCCGGCGGCGGCGCGGGCGGCGGCGCGGGCGGCGGCCGGATCGCCGAGTATGCGCACGCGGTCAACGACGCGGGCCGCCACCTGCTGGCGCTGATCAACGACATCCTCGATGTCGCGCGGATCGAATCCGGGCGCGTCGAGCTCGCGGAATCGCCGGTCGGGCTGGTCGGGCTGCTTACCGCCTGCCGGCGCGTCATGGAGCCGGCCGCGCGCGCCGCCGGCGTGCGGATGGAGACGGACCTGCCGGCGACGCTGCCCGCGGTGCGGGCCGACGAGCGCCGCCTGCGCCAGGTGCTGCTGAACCTGCTGTCGAACGCCGTGAAGTTCACGCCGGCGGGCGGCAGCGTGCGTCTCGGCGCCGATCTCGCCCGGGATGGCACGATCGCGATCACGGTCCGCGATACCGGCTCCGGGATCGCGCCCGAGGACATCGCCCGCGCCTTCGAGCCGTTCAACCAGCTCGGCGCCGATACCGCGCGCGGCGGCACCGGCTCGGGTCTCGGGCTGTTCCTGTCGCGCGCGCTGGCCGGCGCGCACGGCGGCACGCTCGATCTCGAGAGCCTGCCCGGCCAGGGCACCACCGCCATCCTGCGCCTGCCCGCCCGGCGCGTGATCGCGCCGCTTCACCCCGCCGCGGAGACGACACGATGAATGCTGCCGGGAGCGACCCGCTGTCGGTGACCGAGGCGCTGTTCTTCGACCGGGAAGGCGCGCCCGAGCCTGCCCGCGTGCGCCGGCTGCTCGTCGATACGCTCGGCCCGCTCGACGACGGCGAACTGTTCCTCGAATACCGCGAGAGCGAGGCGATCGTGCTGGACGACCAGCGCATCCGGAGTGCGGCGTTCGACACCCTCCTCGGCTTCGGGCTGCGCGGCGTCGCCGGCGAGGCGACCGGCTATGCGCACGCCGGCGAGGTCAGCGAGGCCGCCCTCGCCCGTGCCGCGGAAACGGTCCGCGCGGTGCAGGCCGGCCATTCGGGAGAGGCCGACGTCGCGCCGCGGGCCACCAACCGACGGCTCTACAGCCCCGACAACCCGCTCGACGGCATGGATTTCGCGGCCAAGACCGCACTGCTGTCGTCGATCGATGCCTATGCGCGCGGGCGCGATGCGCGCGTGCGCCAGGTCTCCGCGACGCTGTCGGGAGAATGGCAGGCAGTGCGCATCATCCGCGCCGACGGCGCCGTGCGCGCCGACCTGCGGCCGCTGGTGCGGCTGAACGTCGCGGTGGTGGTCGAGCGCGACGGCAGGCGCGAATCGGGCAGTTTCGGCTCGGGCGGGCGCTTTGCCTATGGCGCGGTGGTCGATGACGCCGCCTGGCGGGCCGCGGTCGACGAAGCGCTGCGCCAGGCCCTGGTCAACCTGGAGGCGGTCGATGCCCCGGCCGGCGAGCTCGATGTCGTACTTGGCCCCGGCTGGCCCGGCATCCTGCTGCACGAGGCGATCGGCCACGGGCTCGAAGGCGACTTCATCCGCAAGGGCACCTCGGCCTTCGCGGGCCTGGTCGGCCGCCGCATCGCCTCGCCCGGGGTCAGCGTGGTCGATGACGGCACGCTGGCCGATCGCCGCGGCAGCCTGACCGTCGATGACGAGGGCACGCCGACCGGCCGCACCGTGCTGATCGAGGACGGCATCCTGAAGGGCTTCATGCACGACCGGCTGTCGGCGCGGCAGCTGCGCGTGGCACCGACCGGCAACGGCAGGCGGCAGAGCTACGCGCACGTGCCGATGCCGCGCATGACCAACACCATCATGCTGGCCGGCACCGAGCCGCCCGAGGCGCTGCTGTCGGGCATCGGACGCGGCCTGTTCGCGAAGAATTTCGGCGGCGGCCAGGTCGATATCACCAGCGGCAGGTTCGTGTTCAGCGCCTCGGAAGCCTATCTGATCGAGAACGGCAGGCTGGGCGCGCCGGTGAAGGGCGCGATGCTGATCGGCGACGGCCCGACCGCGCTGACCAGGATCACCGGTGTCGCGAGCGACCTGATGCTCGATCCCGGCATCGGCACCTGCGGCAAGAATTCCCAGGGCGTGCCGGTCGGTGTCGGGCAGCCGAGCCTTCGCATCGGCGGGCTGACGGTCGGCGGCACCGCCCTCGGCTGATCGGGCGTCCCCCGGCCGGTCAGGCCGGCTGCCACGCGACGTCGGGATCGAGCGGCCAGATCGGCCGCGGCACGTGCTTCCATGGCACGCGGCTGAGTACCACGGTCGTCAGCCCTGGCACATCGACCTCGATGATGCGCTCGCCGGCGAAGAACTCGTCGAAGCCGGCGCGGAAATGGCCGCGGCTTTTCACCATCAGGCTTCTGGCCTTGGCGAGGTCGATGCCGAGGTGCTCGACCATGTTGGGATCGGCAAGCTGGCGGCGCTCGCTGACCACCACCACCCGGACGCCGCCGATCGCAAGAAGCGCGGTCGGGCCGAGATTGATCGCGCGCCCCGCCGAGATGCCGCGCCGGCCGACGATCTGGCCATCGCTCAGCCGCTCGACCACCGCATCTGCCTCGAATTTCTCGGAGAATTCCTGGGTCTCGCTGCGGTTGAAGCGGGCGCGGAAATTCCCGCCCTCACCCAGGGCATGCGCCTCGGCGGCCAGGGCAGGGTCGAAGATGATGCCGACGACCGCACCCTTTACATCCGCCTCGACGAAGGCACGCAGGATATACATGGTGTTGCCGCGGCCGCCG
>JADYYZ010000474.1 GCA_020853405.1 Acetobacteraceae bacterium | reverse complement strand
TGGTTGACGTTCACCACCTTGCGGCCGGCGAAGCCATCCATGCCCTGGTAGGCAGTGTTCTGCACGTAACCGTCGAACCGCTCGAACCGCACGTGGCTGTCGGGGCGGTACTCGACGAAGCGGAACGGCCCGGTGCCGATGAAGTCGATCTTGTTCGCATCCTTCCCCGCCTCCTCCTCCGGCATGATGGCGCAGGGCGCGCGCGGGCTGGAGATGCCCGACATGAATCCGGGCGAGGGCTGCTTCATGCGCACCACCACGGTGCGCGGGTTCGGCGTTTCGATCGCCGCGACCGGGGTCATGATGTAGGCGGAGGCGCCGACCTTGCCGTAGCGGATCAGCGATGCCTTCACGTCGGCCGCGGTCATCATCTTGCCGTTGTGGAACCGCGCTTCCCGCAGCTCGAAGCGATAGGTCAGGCCGTCGGCGCTGATATCGACGCCGGTGGCAAGGTCGGGCTGGGCGTTCGCCTTCTCGTCGCGGGCGAACAGCGTTTCCCACAGGTGCAGCGAGACGTTGCGCGAGGCCTGGGCCGAGCTCACCTGCCCGTCAAGGGTGGGCGGCTGGGCCTGCTGGGCCATCATGATGTTCGGGCGCGCGCCTTGCGCCAGCGCGGGCCGCGCCAGTGCCGAGACGGCGGCGACCGCGACCCCAGACTTTGCCAGTTCGCGACGTGAAATCATGGCGTGAACCCCTTCCCGATGTTTGTGGCGATGTTACTCTCACGACCGAGGAAGGGAAGTCCATGGCTGCATCACCGGTCACGGCCACCGTCGATTTCGCGGCCAGGGGCAAGCAGTTCGGCCACCTCCGCGTGCCACACAGCCGCAACGACCATGGCTGGGCGGTGATCCCGATCCCGATCGTGGTGATCGCCAACGGCACCGGCGCCACCGTGCTGCTGAGCGCCGGCAACCACGGCGACGAGTACGAGGGCCAGGTGGCGCTGCTCGATCTTGCCCGCACGCTCGATCCCGGGCAGCTGCAGGGGCGGGTGATCCTGCTGCCGGCGATGCACTTCCCCGCCGCACTCGCCGGCACCCGCCTGTCGCCGCTCGACAACCGCGACTTCAACCGCTGCTTCCCCGGCGATCCGTTCGGCAGTTTCGCCTTCGTGCTGGCCCATTATGTCGACAGCGTGCTGCTGGCGCTGTGCGACTTCCAGATGGACCTGCACTCGGGCGGCACCGGCATGGATATCATCGCCAGTGCCTGCGGCCATGTGCTGGACGATGCCGGGCAGCAGGCGAAGACCCTGGCGATGGCCGATGCGTTCGGGGCGCCGATCACGCTGCTGCTGCGCGAGGTGAATGCCGGCCCGACGCTGCTTGCCGCGGCCGAACGGCGCGGCATCGTGGCACTGAGTTCCGAGCTCGGTGGCGGCGGCCGGCTGAACCCCGACAACTATCGGATCACAAGGCGCGGCGCCGAGAACGTGCTGCGCCATGCCGGCGTGCTGGAAGGCCCGCCCCGGCACGACCGGCCACCGCGGCGGATGACGGTGCCGAGCCTCGATCACTACGTGATCGCGCCCGAGGCGGGGATTTTCCAGGCCGACCATCGGCTCGGCGCCGATGTGCGCAAGGGCGAGGTGGCGGGCCGGCTGCATTTCATCGAAAAACCCGATCGCGCGCCCCTGGAACTCAGCTACGGCGCCGGGGGCCTGCTGTGGTGCACCCGCCATGTCGGGCGGGTGCAGGCGGGCGACCCGGTCGCCGTGATCGCCGTCGACCTGTAGCAACCAACCAAGGAGCGTCAATTGGCCCAGATCATCCAGGCCCGCACCAACAGCGAGGCCGAGGCACATGAATGGCAGCTGCGCTGCGACATGGCGGCGGTGTTCCGCGTGCAGGCGCGGCATGACTGGAACGAGCAGATCGGCAACCACAACAGCCTGATGCTGCCCGATGCCTGGTACGGCCAGGCTGCCTTCCTGATCAATCCGCGCGGCTATCTGTTCCAGGAACTGAAGGCATCCGACCTGATCGTCTGCAACCTCGATGGCGAAGTGCTGCGCGGTAGGGGCGAGCTGCGCAAGGTCGCGTTCCACATCCATTGCCGGATCCACCTGAACCACCCCGCCGCCGCCGCCATCGTGCACATCCACCCGCAGTACCTGACCGCGCTGTCGATGCTCGAGGACGGCGAGTGGGTGCTGGCACACCACAACACGCTGATGCTGGCCGACCGCACCATGTACGATGCGCAAGGCAACGAACCGGTGGACGACAACGACGAAGGCGACCGGCTTGCCCGCGATCTCGGCGACAAGACCATCATGATCATGCGCGGCCACGGCGTGACCGTGGTCGGCCCCACCATCGAGGATGCCTTCGACGAAGCCTTCATCGCCGAGCGCACCGCGATGTACCAGATCACCGCGATGCAGACCGGCAGGAAACTGCACCTGCTGCCGCCCAGCGCCAACCGCAAGCATGCCGGCAAGTGGGGTGCGCGGGTGGATGCGCGACTGCACCTCGATGCCTGGCGGCGGCTCCTCGACAAGGAAGGCAGCGACTACGCCAGCTGAAGTGGGCGGGGCGGGCAGGCGGCGGCGCCGCGACGCCGCCCGGCCGTTCAGCGGTCGGTATCGGCCACTTTCGTCCAGCCGGGGACAGGATCGAAGCTGGTGATGCGGGCCACCTCGGCCGCGGTGCCGGCACCGAACTCACGCTCAAAAATGTTGCCCCGCCAGTCCATGATGAAGGTGGAAAGGCCGGTCTCACCCGGCCGGACCGGCCAGGCAATCACCGCATAGCCCTCGGTCAGGCGGCCGTTCACGAGGTAGCTCTTCGCACCGCCCTCGGCAGCCGTGCCCTGGGCGGTCAGGATGCGGTAGCCGTAGCCGCCCATGGGGTTGAAGCCGGCCTCGCCGGGGCGACCCTCGGCGCGGGCGAAGGATTCGTTGAGGCCGATCGCGGCACCCGGCACGGCACCCAGCGGCGAGGGCGCGAGACCATCCATCTTCAGCGGCGAACTGGCGATGTGCTGTGCATACTGAAGCACGCCGTCACCCAGCACGTCGCGGCGCCGATACGCATCCTGTGCACGCGCAAGCGCGCGAAGGGCGCGCAGCGCATTCGCCTCGTTCACGCCGATCCGGCGTTCGCGCATCGCGGTGATCGTGCCGGCCGGATCGAACGTCCAGCCACGCTGCCCGCGCACCAGGGCGGCAGGCAGGCGGATGCGATCGGGGCCGAAAACGGCACCGGCGCGCGTCCGAGCCTCGTTGTCATAGACGATCTCGAACCGCATGGCGGCGAGCTGGCGGGCGGCGGCAAGGCGCTGGGCCTGGGTATCGCGCTCGACCCGGGGCACGTTGTTCAGCACGCGCCTGCCCAGCACCTCGGTCAGTGCCTGGATGTCGGGCGTGCCCATGGCCTGGATCAGCCCCTGGATCGCTGCCTCGGGCGTGGCGAAGGCGCGCAGTTGTGGCGCCGGCGCCGGCGAGGTCTGCGGCTCGGGCGCTGGCTGCGCCATCAGCGGGCCGGCAGGGGCGCCCAGCGCCACCACCAGCAGCAGCGTCAAGCGACGAAGGGTCATGCGCACCTCTGGCTTGTCGAATGATCGGAAATCATCGGCGGCGTCCGCCGCCACCGCCGCCCGCGGCTCGGCCGCCGCCGCCACCTCCCCTGCCGCCAGCCGCGGCACGGCCGCCCCCGCCGCCGCCCGGGCGTGCCGCCGCGCCATGCTGGCGTTGCGCCGGCGGCGCCGCCCGGTGCTGTGGCGCCGCGGGACGCGAGCGCGCTGCGGCCTGGCGCGAATCCATGCCCTGGGCCGGTCCCCATCCCGCCTGGCTCCGCGCGCCGCCCGCATCGCGCGGCGCTACGCCGCCGGCGCGCTCCGGCGCCGCCGGCCGTGCGGCCGGCTGGATCCGCTGCGGCTGGCGTTCGCCAGCTGTTGCCTCGGCGCGGCGCTGCGGCCCCGATTCGGTGCGCGGCTGGGGCCGTGTTGCGGCACGATCGGGCCGGGAGTCCGGGCGGGCATCCTGGCGGTTCCCCTGGCGATCGGCCCGGGCGTCCTGCCGCTGGCCCTGGCGGTCGGCCGCGGCGTCCTGGCGCTGCCCCTGACGCTCGCTCGCTGCCTGTTGGCGGTCCTGTTGCAGGGCAGCCGCGGCCTGGGCGCGCTGGCCGGAATAGTACGGTGCGCCCCCATAATAGCCGCCCCCGTAATAGGGACCCTCGTTCCAGTCATCGTCGTCGTCAAAAACTTCGGCCAGCAGCAGGCCGGCGCCGATGCCGACCGCGCCGGATACCAGCGCCGTGCCGACACCGCTGCCGGTGCTGGTGGTGGTTGTGGTGCTTGCTGGCGCCGAAGTCGCCGCAGGGGCCGTTTGCGCTGCTGGCGCTTCGGCAGGTGGCGGCGTTCCGGCCGGTGGCGGTGCCTGCTGGGATGAGGCTGCGGCCCCGCCGGCGCCGCTTTCGCGTGCAGCGGGCTGGGCCTGCGGCTGCCCGGCCTGGGGCTGCCCGGCCTGGGGCTGCCCGGTCTGGGGCTGCCCGGTCTGGGGCTGGCGGGCCTCGGCCTCGCGCTCGGCCTGGGCGGTGACGCGGCCATAGGCCAGCCAGACATCGTTCGGCTGCGCCTGATAGGCCGAGCCAAGTGCCGCGGTCGCTGCCATGTTCTGCGTCAGGTAGTCGAGCGTACGCGGCGCGCGTTCGGCCAGGGTACGCACCGTGGGCGGCCAGTCGGCGTTGGCTGGTCCGCGGCTTTCCGCGGGTTGCCTGGCCCAGGCAGCGGCCGCCATCAGGTCGGCCGGGTAGCGCGCGGCGTCCAGCACTAGGCCGAGCGCATCCTGCGGCGCGCCGGCGTAGGGCGCCATCAGCTGATCAAGTTCGGCTGCCGAAAGGCGAGCCGGACCGCTGGCGGCGGCCAGCGGCGCTGGCGCGGTGGCAGCCGGTTGCGCCGCCGCGCCCCCTGCGACAGCCAATCCGGCCGCTACGATCGCAATGCAGCAGGCCAGGCGCGGGTCGGGCATGGCATGTCGGTTCCCTTCTGACGGGCCGACGATAACGCCGCGCGTTTCCGCCGCACACTCAAACCGTGTCGATTTTTCCTGGTTCGCGCCGGATCAAGGACGCAGCAACCGGGAGCTGGGCCGTCTTGTGCAGGTGCCCTTCCCGGTTGATCGGATCGTGCGAAAACATCCACCGGAGTGATCATTCCACCAAACGAATGCCTTGCGGCGCCCCGTGACCCCTTGAAACCACAACCCACCGCCCTGACTTTGGCTGCAATCGCCGGTGACGGTGCGGTTTCCGCCCCGATCACGCACCGAGAACCGACTGGGAACAGCAGCGAGGTATTGTTGGCCACTCCGCCACCGACCCCGCAAGGCGCCGACGCACGGCATTGGGCACAGCACGGTACGCCCTCGCCGATTGCCGCGCTTGCGCTGCTGGCGGTGGCCCTGCTGTGCATCCTCGGCGCGGCGCTTCTGGCCGCTAGTTTTGCCGTTCCCCGGTCCGCCTACCTGCTCGCCGTCCTGGCCGGGGCGCTGGGGCTCGGGATCATCACCGGGCGCCGCCGCCCGACGGCAGGCTGGCTGGTCGGCGGTGGCGTTGCCGTGCTGGGCCTGCTGGCAGGCGCCTATTCGCTGGTGATGCTGCCCGAGGCCATGACCGGGGGCGAACCTCCGGTCGCCACGCTGGCCCGGGCGGCAACCGCGCTCGCCTCGGCGATCTTCCTGGTGCGGGCGCTGATCGTGCTGCGCCACCGCCGGCGCCCCACCCCCGGTCCGCTGTCGCCGATCCCCTGGCGCTGAGGCGGCCGGCGGCGTGATCAGGAGGCTGCGGCGGCTCTGGCGGGGTGACCTGCCGCTTGCCGAGGCGATCTGGGTCTGGGGCATACTGGTCGCGCTGCCGCTCAACGCCCTCGCCACCCTTGCCTTCCTGTGGCTGATGACGCTCGACCGACCCTGGGCGGCCCTGGTCATCGGCACCGCGCCCGCGGTCCCCTACAACATCGTCTGCGCCGTCGGCATCTGGCGGGCGGCCCGCCAGATCGCCGACCCCACCAGGCGGGCCATCCTGCGGGCGATCACGGTGGTGGCGGCCGGCATCCTCTGCCTGATCTGACCGCGTGCCGCCGCGTCAGGACACCAGCCCGAACAGGCGCGGCGCAAACAGCACCAGCGATGGGAACAGGCTGAGCAGCAGCAGCGTGACCACCAGCGGGATCACGAAGATCCAGACCTCGCGCACCATGTCGGAAAGCCGCACCCCACCCAGCGCCGACAGCACGAACAGCAGCAGCCCATAGGGCGGCGTGATCAGCCCGATCATCAGGTTGACGATCACCACCACGCCGAAATGCACCATGTCGATGCCGGCCGCGCGCACCGAAGGCAGCAGCATCGGCACAAAAACCAGCAGCAGCACCGACGCGTCAAGAAAGCAGCCCAGCACCAGGAACAGGGCATTGATCGCCAGCAGCAGCCCGACCGGGCCGACCCTGAGATCGGCGATGAGCTGGGCGACGTCGCTCGCGACATGCTCGGCCGTGATCGCGTAGTTCACCACGAAGGCGCTGGCGATCAGGATCATCACCACCGCCGACTGGCGGGCCGATTCCAGGAACACCGCCGACAGCACGCGAAGCCCGAGGCTCCGATACGCCACGATGCCGAGCAGCATGGAATAGAGCGCGGCGACGGCTGCCGCCTCGGTCGGGGTGAAGATGCCCGAGAACAGGCCGCCCAGCAGCACCACCGGCACCGTCATCGGCAGCAGCGCGCCGCCGAGCGCCGCGACCACCGCGCGCATCGGAACGGCCCGCCCCGCCGGCAATCCCCGCCGCTCCGCCACCAGCGCCACCGCGACCATCAGGCTGCCCGCCATCAGCAGCCCCGGCACGATGCCGCCCATGAACAGCGCCCCGACCGAGGCGCCGGACAGCAGCGCATACAGCACCATCGGGATCGAGGGCGGGATGATCGGCGCGATCGTGGCCGCAGCGGCGACCAGCGCCGCCGAGAAGCCGGCCGGGTATTTCGACACGTCGCGCATCATCCTGATCGCCAGCATGCCGGGGCCGGCGGCATCGCTGACCGCACTGCCGCTGATGCCGGAGAACACCACGCTGACCAGGATCGTGACGTGCCCGAGACCGCCCTGGAACCGGCCCATCAGCGCCTCGGCCGCCGCCCACAGCCGGTCGCTGATGGTCGCGGCACTCATCACGTTGGCGGCCAGGATGAACATCGGCACCGCCAGTAGCACGTAGAGCGAGGTCAGCGTGTTCATGGTCTGGTCGACGATCAGCCCGAGATCCTGTCCCGAGGTCCACAGATAGACCGCGCTCGCCGCGAACATCGCGTAGGCGATCGGGATCCGCAGCACGGCGAGTGCAACGAACGACAGCACCAGCGCGCCGAGGGGACTGATCACCGCCGATCACCACCGGGGCGCACCGGCTCGACCTCGGCAAGCGTCGCCTTCCAGCCGGGGCGGAGCAGGCGCGCAACCAGGATCAGCCGGCGCAGCACGACCGCCGCCACGAACAGCGCGAAGCAGGCATAGGCATAATCGAGCCTGAGTTCGAGCACGCTGGTGCGCTCGCGCCACAGGAACAGCGTGTAGTCGACGATCGCCGGCATTGCCGCCAGCAGCACGGCGGCGAGCGCCAGCGAACCCGCGGCCAGCGCCACCCGGCGCAGCCCGATCGGGCAGCGCTCGTAGACGAGGTCGAACACGACCTGCTCGCGTTCCTCGACCAGCAGCGCGCCAGTGATGAAGGTGCACCAGACCATCGCCAGCACCAGCACCTCGTCGGCCCAGGTCACCGGGCGGCCGAACAGGTAGCGGCTGGCGATGGCGTAGGCGAAGACGGCGACGATCAGGCCGAACAGGCCGACCGCAATCCCGGTCGCCGCGCCGCGCAGGATCCGCCCGGCGATCGCGAATGCGGCGCTCAGGCCGCCGCCATCCGGGCAAGCAGGCCGGGCGTCCAGCGCCCGGCCAGGCCGTCGGCCTCGTACTGCCGCGCGACCGAGGCGCGGAAGCCGCCAAGGTCGGGCCGGGTGATGACGAGCCCGGCGCGCTCGAAGGCACCGGCGATCTCCTGCTCCTCGGCGCGGCGGCCGTCGTCGTTGAACCGCGCTGCCGCCGCCGCCGCGTCACGGAACGCCGCCTGCTGGGGCGCGCCCATCCGATTCCAGACCGGCTTTGCGATCGCGAAGAACACCGGCTGGATCAGGTGCGAGGTCAGCACGACCTGCCGCGAAACCTCCTCGAGCTTGTTGGCACGTGCGATCGACAGCGGGTTGTCCTGGCCGTCGATCGCCCCGCTCTTCATCGCCAGGTAGACTTCCGGCATGCCCATCGAGACCGGCGCCGCGCCGAGGCC
>JADYYZ010000473.1 GCA_020853405.1 Acetobacteraceae bacterium | reverse complement strand
CGCCTGGTCCGGCGCGCGCCTTCGCGCGACGGGCCGAGCCCCTGGACCTCATCTATTTGAAAAGTAATGGGATTCCAAAGGCCCTCGGCCTTTGGTGGGTGCAGGGCAAAGCCCTGCTCTTGCCTGGCTTCATGAGTCGTTGCTTTGCGCGCGGCCACCGGCCAGCCCCGCGCGCGATACCAACCCGCGAAACGGCCGGAAGGGTCGGCCATTTCGCGGGCTGGTATCAGATGGTGCCGGCGAACGCTTCCACCTGCCTTGTCGAACCGGAGATGATGAAGATCATGTCCGCCATGACCTTGGTGTCCGGCCCGGCGTGAATGAATTCCTCGCGCGGGCGCTTCACGCCCACGACGGTGACGCCGTACTTGGTCCGCAGCGCGCATTCGCCGAGAGTCTTGCCGACCGCCTCGCGCGGCGCACGGGTCTTGGCGATGGCGAAGTCGTTATCCAGCTCGATGAAGTCGATCATCCGCCCCGTCACCAGATGGGCAACCCTCTCGCCCATGGCCGCCTCCGGGTACACCACGTGATGGGCGCCGGTGCGTTCGAGGATGCGCCCGTGCTTCGGCCCGCTGGCCTTGGCCCAGATTTCGGTCACGCCGAGATCCGCCAGCGCAAGGACTGTCAGCACGCTGGCTTCCAGGTCGGTGCCGATGCCCACCACCGCGCAGCCGAACTCATGCACGCCAAGCCGGCGCAGCGTGTCGCCACTGGTCGTATCGGCCTGCACCACATGGGTCAGATGGTCGGACATCGACTGCACCAGTTCGGCGTTCTCGTCGATGCCGAGCACATCATGGCCAAGCCGGATCAGCGAGCCGGCGACAGCCGCGCCGAATCGCCCCAGCCCGATGACAACGACGCTGTTCACGGATGATTTGCTAGCCAACGATGGGGCGCTCCTCGGGATAGCGGTAGGGGCTCTGGCGGCGGCGCAGGGCAAGTGCGGTGGCGAGGGTGACGATGCCGACGCGGCCCATGAACATCAACAGCACGAGCAGCACCTGCGCCGAAGCGGGAAGCCCCGCCGTGACGCCGGTCGATAGGCCCACGGTGGCGAAGGCTGAGATGGTCTCGAACACCACGTCGCGCAGGGGCAGGCCGGACAGGCTCTGCAGCAGCAGGCTCGCCGCCCCGACCACGGCCACCGCCATCAGCGTGATGGTCACCGCCTGGCGCTGCACCTCCACCGGCACGCGGCGGCCGAAGGCCACGGCGTCGCGCTCGCCGCGCACCTCCGCCGTGATGATCAGGCCGATGACGACGAACGTGCCCACCTTGATGCCGCCGGCCGTGCCCGCGCTGCCGCCGCCGATCAACATCAGCGCATAGGTGATGGCGAGCGTTTCGTCGTGCATCCGGCCGAGATCCACGGTGCTGAACCCGCCCGACCGTGCCATCACCGAATGAAATCCGGCATTCACCAGCCGGGTCAGCGGAGCGAACGCGCCCAGGGTATCCGGGTTGTCCCATTCGATCGCCAGCGTGGTCAGCAAGCCGGCGGTCAGCAGCAGGCCGGTGCCCAGCAAGGTCATCTTGGTATGCAGCGACCAGCGTGAAGGGCGCCGCCGTTCCCGGCGCAGATCGTGCAGAACGGGCATGCCGATGCCGCCCAGTACCACGCCGAGCATGATCGGCAGCAGGATCATCGCGTCATCGGCAAAGGCGGCCATGCCCGCGGAATAGGTGGTGATGCCGGCGTTGTTGAAGGCGGATACGGCGTGGAAGGTCCCGTTCCATGCCGCCTGCATCCAGGATTCGCCATGCGCGAAGTGCAGCCGCAGCGTCAGTGCCATCGCGATCGCCGCTTGCACCAGCACGGTGACCGCCATCACCAGCCGCAGCACGCCCACCACGTCGCCCAGGGCGAGGCCGCGCGTTTCCGCCTGGGCGGCCAGCCGCGTGGCGAGCCGCAGCCGGCGCGTGACCAACAGGCCAAGCAGTGTCGCCCCGCTCATGATGCCGAAGCCGCCGACCTGAAACAGCGCCAGGATCACCAGATGGCCGAAGGTCGACCAGTAGGTCGCCGTGTCCACCACGACCAGGCCTGTCACACAGACCGCGGATGTTGCCGTGAACAGTGCGATGACGAAGGGCGAGCTGCCGCCACCCGCCCGCGCGTGGGGCAGCATGAGCAGGAGCGTGCCGATCAGGATGACCGCGAGGAACGCAAGCGGAACCAGCCGTGCTGGGTGCTGGAGTGTCTGGGGCAAGGCCGGCACTGGCTCACATTCCTTCATGGCCTGCCTGAATGGCGTCGCCCGGGCGGGCCGGATCCAGGATATGCACGTGCCGCGCACGCGTTGCCAAGCGCCCGGTGCCGTTGCCGCACCCCGCGCCGTCGGCGATCGGGTTCGCGACAGCGCCAAACGAGGGTTACACGGGATGGCGCTTCTGATACCCTGGCGGCAAAACAGGGCGAGGGGAGGCACGAAGATGCGCGTGGTGGCAAAAAGCCTGTCGTTGGCGGCACTTATTCTTGGGCTGGCCGGCGGGGCGGCGGTGGCACAGAAAACGGTGACAGCGGCGGTGGGCATCGACCCGACCAGCATCGACCCGCACAAGATTTCCGGCGGCGCCGACTATCAATTCTTCAACCACACCTTCGAGGGCCTGTACGGCCACGACAACGCCGGCAAGCTGGCGCCCGATCTGGCGCTCAGCCATGAGGTGAGCGCGGACGGCAAGACCTATACATTCAAACTGCGTCCCGGGGTGAAGTTCCACAATGGCGAGGCCTTCACCGCCGAGGACGTGGCGTTTTCCTTGAAGCGTTCCAACGCGCCGGAGACCCGCAACCCGCGCGCCTCGATCCTGACGCGCAACGTCGAGGCCGTTGAGATCGTCGATGACCTGACCGTGCGCCTCAAGCTTGCCAAGCCGGATGCCGCGATTCTGGAGAATCTGGGCGAGTTCTTCTACATCGTCGACAAGACGACGTTGGAGAAGATGGGCGACGAGGCGTTCGGGCAGGCGCCGGTCGGCACCGGACCCTACCGCTTCGTGTCGCGGCGCATCAAAGAGGAGATGGTCCTGGCCGCCTTCCCCGATCACTGGGGCAAGAAGCCGAAGATCGATCGGCTGGTGATGAAGGTGGTGGCCGATCCACAGACGCGCATCGCCCAGCTCCGCGCAGGCGAGGTGGATGCCATCGTCAACGTGCCGCCGCAGGTCGCCAAGCAGCTGGAGGCCGATCCCAACGTCAACGTGATCGTGGTGCCAAGCTTCCAGAACATCTTCATCGTGCTGACCACGCCGGCGCCGCATGGCCAGTTCCGCGACCCGAAGGTGCGCCAGGCATTCAACTATGCGGTTGACAAGAAGACGCTGATCAACCGCGTGATGTTCGGCTTCGCCACCCAGTCGGCGGCGCCCTGCAACATTGCGGTGACCGGCTGCGACATCGGCCGCGATCCCTATCCGTACGACCCGAAGAAGGCCCGCGCGATGTTGGACGAGGCCAAGTTCGACTTCTCCCGGACCTATGTGTTCCTGGGGCTGGCACCGGGCCGAGCCGTGCAGAGCAAGGAGATCGCCGAGGCGGTGGCATTCTATCTCGGACAGGTCGGTGTGAAGACCCGGCTTGAGTTCATGGAATACGGCGCCTGGCTCGCCCGCATCGCTGCACGCGAGTACGACAAGACGGACCTCAACTGGCAGAACTGGACCGACTACAACAACGACCCGATGGGCCGGCTGCCCCGGGCGCTGCGCACCGGTGGCGCGTTGTCGCAGCACTCCGATCCGGTACTCGACGGGATGATCGATGCGGCGAACGCGATCGTCGATCCGCAGGAGCGGCTGGCACATCTGCGCAAGACCTTCACCCATATCTACGAGAACCCGCCCTACATCTTCCTGTGGACGACCAACGAGATCTCGGCGACACGCAAGAACATCCGCTGGAAGCCGCGGGCCAATGTCTCCTGGCCGGTGTTCTGGGACATCGAGAAGGATTGAGCTGACGCCGGCGCGGTCGCGCGATGTGGTTCTATATCCTGCGCCGGCTGGGGCAGACGGCCATCACCGCCGTGTTCGTCAGCATGATCGTGTTCAGCCTCGCCCGGATGACCGGCGATCCCACAATCATGCTGTTGCCCACCGAGTCGACCCAGGCCGACCGTGACTTCTTCCGCAACCAACTCGGCCTCGACCAGCCGCTGCATATCCAATACCTCACCTTCATCGGCCGCGTCCTGGAGGGCGACATGGGCCAGTCGTTCCGGTATCGTGAACCCGCGCTGGGCATCGTGCTGGACCGGCTGCCGGTGACGCTGCAACTGGCCTTCGTGTCGATGCTGTTCGCCACCCTGATCGCGCTGCCGATCGGCATCCTGGCGGCGATCCGGCGCGACACCTGGGTCGACACCCTGGCGCGCTGGTTCGCAACCCTCGGCCAGGCCACGCCCACCTTCTGGCTCGGGCTGATCCTGATGCTGGTGTTCGCCGTGCATCTCGGCTGGCTGCCCACCTCCGGGCGGGGCGGGGTGGCGAACATCATCCTGCCGGCGGTCACGCTCGGCTGGTTCTCGGCTGCGGCGATCGCCCGGCTCACCCGCTCCTCGATGCTGGAGGCGATGCAGAGTGATTTCGTGCGCTTCGAACGGCTGTCGGGCTTGCCGGAGCGTATCGTGGTGCTCAAGCACGCGCTGCGCAACGCGGCGATTCCGATCGTCACCTACATGGCGCTGCAATTTGGTGTGCTGCTCTCCGGCGCGGTGGTGACCGAGACGGTGTTTGCCTGGCCGGGTGTCGGACTGATCGTCGTCGATGCGATCAACGCCCGCGACTACCCTGTGGTTCAGGCGGCCGTGCTGGTGACGGCGATGTTGATCCTGCTGCTCAATTTCCTGGTCGACCTGCTCTACAGCTGGCTCGACCCGCGGATACGCTATTGAGGAGCCGAAGATGAGCGGAGCACCGCTTTCCCGCACCTTGCCGGGCCGGATGCGCGAGGCGATGCGGGGCGCGCCGGTGCTGGCGACGGGATTGGTGGCGCTGTTCGTGCTTGTCGCGGCGTTCGCGCCATGGATCGTGCCGCACGACCCGGCGGAACAGAACTTCCTGGCATCCCTCGCGCCGCCGTTCTGGCAGGAGGAGGGCAGCCTGGCCAACCTGCTGGGCGGTGACAACCTGGGCCGCGACATCCTCTCGCGCATCATCTACGGCGCACGGCTGTCGCTGGTCATCTCGCTGTTCGCGATCGCGCTCGCCGGCACCGTCGGTGTGCTGCTCGGGCTGATCGCCGGCTATGTCGGCGGGGCGATCGACAGCCTGATCATGCGCATTGTCGATGCGTTCCTGGCCTTGCCGTTCATCCTGATGGCGCTCGGCTTCGTGGCCGCGCTGGGGCCGAGTGTCACGAACATCGTCATCGTGATGGGCATCACCAACTGGGCACGCTATGCCCGGCTGGTTCGCGGCGAGGTGCTGAGCGTGAAAAGCCGCGACTTCGTGGCCCTCGCGCGCGTCGCCGGCCAGCCGCTCTGGCGCATTGGCATCAAGCACATCCTGCCCAACGTGACCAACAGCATCATCGTGCTGGCCACTCTCGACCTGGGGCGCGTCATCATCCTGGAGAGCTCGCTGTCCTTCCTGGGCCTGGGGGTGCAGCCGCCGGACATCTCCTGGGGGCTGATGCTGTCGGATGGGCGCGCCTACACCACGGTGGCATGGTGGCTCACCGTGATGCCGGGGCTGGCCATCCTGTTCGCGGTGCTGAGCCTCAACATCTTCGGCGACTGGCTGCGCGACCGGCTGGACCCGCGCCAGGCAAGGGACTGAACCATGACCGCCAGCACACCGCCCGTACCGGTTCTGGAGGTCGACGACCTGCGGGTGCGCTTTCGCGCGCGGCGCGGGCATGTGCCGGCGGTGGACGGCGTGAGCTTCAGTCTGACCCCTGGCGAGATCCTGGGCGTGGTCGGCGAATCCGGCTGCGGCAAGTCCACGCTGTGCTCGGCGCTGACCCGCCTGCTGCCGGACAACGCGGAGGTGACGGGCAGCATCCGCTACCGCGGCGAGGAGTTGCTGACCAAGACGGCCGCCGAGATGCGCGCGTTGCGCGGGCGCGAGATCACCATGGTCCTGCAGAACCCGATGACGGCGATGGACCCGTTGTTCACCGTCGGCAGCCAGTTCGACGAAGTGCTGCGGCACAATTCCGCGATGTCCGCGTCCGAGCGGGGCGCGCGCGCACTCGAGATGCTGCGTCTGGTGCACATCCCCTCGCCCGCCGAGCGGCTCGCCAGCTATCCGCACCAGATGAGCGGCGGCATGAAGCAGCGCATGCTGACGGCCATGGCCACTGCCTTGAAGCCGGGCCTGCTGTTGGCCGACGAACCGACCACCGCGCTCGACGTCACCATCCAGGAGCAGATCCTGCGCCTGCTGGCGGAAATCCGCGCCTCGCTTGGCACCGCGATCATCCTCGTCACCCACGATCTCGGCATTGTCCGCCGCCTCGCCGACCGGATGGTGATCATGTATGCTGGGCGTGCGGTGGAGACGGGCGAGACCGAGGCGGTCTTCACCGACCCGCAACACCCCTATACCCGCGCCCTGCTCGCCTCGATTCCGCGCATCGGGCAGACGAACCGGCGGCTGACCGCGATCGATGGCCAGATTCCCGACCTCGCCAACCTGCCGCCAGGCTGCGCCTTCGCGCCACGCTGTCCGCAGGCGATGCCCCGCTGCGCCGAGGACTATCCGCCGTCCTTCGACACCGGCCCCGACCGCACCGCGTGCTGCTGGCTGCACGACACCCCGCGCAAGGACGCCGCCGCATGAAGGCGCCCCCGATGGTCAGCGCCGAAGGGCTGGTGAAGCACTTCCCGCTGTCGCGCCGCCCCTTCGCCGAACCGCGCGTGGTGCATGCGGTGGACGATGTCGGCTTCACCGTGGGCGCCGGCGAGACCTTCGGCCTGGTCGGCGAGTCCGGCTGCGGCAAGACCACGATCGGCAAGCTGCTGCTCTATCTGGAACCGCTGACCGGCGGGCAGCTCGCGGTGGCGGGCCATGATCTCGCCGCCCTGCCGTCCGGCACCGAGCGCGCCTTCCGCCGCGACGTACAGGCGGTGTTCCAGGACCCCTACGGCGCGCTCAACCCCCGGCATCGCGTGCTGGACGTGGTGGGCGAACCGCTCACCGTGCAGCACGGCGTGCGGGGGCCCGCGCTGCGCGAGCAGGTGCAGGGGTTGCTGCGCACCGTCGGCCTGCCCGCACGCGCGGTTGACCAGTATCCGCACGAGTTCAGTGGCGGCATGCGCCAACGCCTGGCAATCGCGCGCGCCATCTCGGTGCGGCCGAAATTCCTGGTGCTGGACGAGCCGGTCTCCGCGCTCGACGTGTCGATCCGCGCCCAGGTGCTGAACCTGCTGCGCGACCTGCAGGAGGAGCTCGGCCTCACCTACCTGTTCATCGCGCACGACCTCGCGGTGGTGGAGTTCATGTCGGATCGCGTGGGGGTGATGTATCTGGGGCGGATGGTGGAACTGGCCGATGCCGCAAGCCTCTACCGCCGACCGCTGCACCCGTACACGCGTGCGCTGCTGCGCGCCGCCCAGGCCACCGACCTGCCGCGCGGCGGGCGCGACACGGTGGCGATCGAGGGCGAGGTGCCATCGCCGATCAACCCGCCAAGTGGCTGCCGCTTCCGCACCCGCTGCCCTTTCGCGCAGAAAACCTGCGTCGACGAAGTGCCGCCGCTCGTTGAAGTCGATGTGGGCCATCGCGTGGCATGCCATTTCCATGCGCAGATCGAGGCGACGCTGGCCGCCTGACAGCAACAGGCGGAGAGCATCCGGACTCCCATTTTTTCCTGACTGGACAAGATCCAGGGGCTCGGCCTGTCACGCGAAGGCGCGCGCCGGACCAGCCTCGATGCGCCGAACCGCAGACCAACCGCGCCGGCGGACCACAAATTGAAAATCCGGAACGTCCGAGGGTGGCATGATTTCAACTCGTCATAATTCTGGTTCCGAAGATGATGCCAGCCCCCGAAATGGCCGACTCTTCCGGCCGTTTCGCGGGTTGGTATCGCGCGCGGGGCTGGCCGGTGGCCGCGCGCAAAGCAAAGACTCATGCCAGCCCGCGTTGACCCATACTTCATGGGTCAACCTTTATG
>JADYYZ010000472.1 GCA_020853405.1 Acetobacteraceae bacterium | reverse complement strand
TTCCGCGCCCTGGAAGCGGCAATGTGCGCGGCGATCGGCGCGACGCTTTTCACCATCCTGCTGAAGCATGCCGACGGCAGCGTCGAGCGTTTCTGGACCAACCGGGCGGAATACCCGGTCGGCGGCAGGAAGCCCGCCAACACCACGCCCTGGGGGCAGCGCGTCATGGTCGATCGGGTGTGCTACCGCGCCAACGACTACGCCGGCATCCAGGCCGCCTTCTTCGACCACGAGCTGATCCGCACCCTGGGATGCGAGAGCGTGCTGAACATCCCCGTCGCCTGGCAGGGCGCGACGCTCGGCACCATCAACCTGCTGCACCGGGCCGGCTGGTACCTTGAGTCCGACGAGGCATTGGGCAGCACCTTCGCCGGGCTTGCCGTGCCTGCGTTCCTGCTGCTGACCAGGAGCTGAGCGATGCCGAAACTCGGCCACGCCACGCGCGACTTCCGCTTCGCGCAGATGCAGGCGCTGATGCAGTCCGAGGGGCTGGATGCGCTCGCCTTCACTACCGGCGACAATTTCCAGTTCGCGACGAACTTCCATACCGACGTGCAGGTCTGGGAACGCCCGATCGTGATGGTGGTGCCGCGCAACGGCGCGCCGTTCGCGGTGATGCACGAGCTCTCCACCACCCATATCCGCTTCGCCCAGGAAGCCGGCGCGATGTGGGTCTCCGACATCGCACTCTATGCCGAGCACCCGCGCGTCACCGACCGGCTGCCGCTGCTGGCGCAATGGCCCCTGCTGGTCGCCGACACGCTCGCCGCACACGGGCTTGCGCGCGGCAGGCTCGGCGTCGATGCCGGCGGGCCGCTCCTGAAGGCGATCGGCCTGCTGCCGCACGCAAGCGCCGAGCTGATGGTGGAAAAATTCCGCGCGCTGCGCTGGGTGCGCTGCGAGGAAGAGCTCGTGCTGATGCGCGGGCTCGCCGGCCTCACCGACTGGGCGCAGGCGCGCTACCGCGAGAATCTGCGCCCCGGGCGGCTCTGCCAGGAGCTCGATTTCAGCATCTTCGCGATGATGGCCGAGGAGGCCGGCAAGCGCTTCCCCGGCGAGCAGTTCGAGGTGCGGGGCTTCTCGCTTTCCGGCCCGGCCTCGGCCGCCCCGCACGGCGATGGCCGCACCGCCGGCGCGCGCTTCCAGAAGGGCCACGGCATCGTCAACGTCATCATCGCGACGATGAACGGCCTGTTCATCGAGAACGAGCGCACCTGGTTCTGCGGCCAGCCCGACGCGACCCAGGTGCGCGCGTTCGAGACCGCCCGCGCCGCCAACGAGGCCGCGGTCGCGGCCTGCATCACCGGCCGGCCGATGAGCGGCATCGACGCCGCCGCCCAGGCGGTGATCGAGGCGGCCGGCTTTGCTGCCCACATCCTGCACCGCACCGGCCACGGCATGGGCACGATCCTGCAGCGCTTCCCCGAGGACATGGCCTTCAACCACCGCAAGCTGCTTGCCGGCGAGGTCTATTCCGCCGAACCCGGGATCTATATCTGGGGCCTGGGCGGCTTCCGCCACGACGACACGATCGTGGTCGGCGACGTCGCCGAATGCCTGACCAGGGCGCCCAAGGATCTGAAAAGCCAGACGGTGCTCTGATCCGCCGCCGCGCACCCCAGCACTGCGCCGGAAATTCTTGACCGCGCGGCCCGCCTTCTCCCCTGAATGCGCGATGGCCAGGAAGGAGGGCCGCAAACCATGCTCGACGTGGCGAGTGCGACCGCGACGGTGTTCATCGATGGCGAGGCAGGCACGACGGGCCTGCTGATCCGCGAACGCCTGGGCGCCGACCGACGCGTCCGCCTGCTCTCCGTACCCGAGGCCAGCCGCAAGGATGCCGCCGCCCGCAGGGACGCCATGGCCGAGGCCGACCTCGTGGTGCTGTGCCTGCCCGACGACGCGGCAAAGGAGAGCGTAGCACTCGCCGATGCCCTGCCTGGTGGCGGGCCGCGGGTGCTCGATGCCTCGACCGCGCATCGGGTGGCGAAGGGCTGGGTGTATGGCTTCCCGGAACTCTCGCCCGCGCAGGGCGAGGCGGTGCGCACCGCCCGGCGCGTTGCCAACCCGGGCTGCTATCCGACCGGGGCCATCGCCCTGATCCGCCCGCTGGTCGATGCCGGGATCATCCCTGCCGACCACCCGGTCACGGTCAACGCGGTTTCCGGCTATTCCGGCGGCGGCAAGAGCATGATCGCCGCCTACGAAGGCGGCACCGCGCCTGCCTTCGAGCTGTACGGTCTCGGCCTTGGCCACAAGCACCTGCCCGAGCTGCAGGCGTTTTCCGGCCTGTCGCGCCGGCCGATCTTCGTGCCCAGCGTCGGCAATTTCCGCCAAGGCATGCTGGTTTCGGTGCCGCTGCACCTCGATACCCTGCCCGGAACGCCGAAGGCCGCCGACCTTCAGGCGGTGCTGGAGGCGCGCTACGCCGCCAGCCGATGGGTCTCGGTGGTGCCGGCCGAGGCATCGGGCAAGCTCGAGGCGGAATCGCTGAACGGCAGCAACGCGCTGGAACTGCGCGTGTTCGCCAACGAAACCCACCGCCAGGCGGTGCTGGTGGCGAAGCTCGACAATCTCGGCAAGGGGGCCTCGGGCGCGGCCGTGCAGAATCTCGAACTGATGCTGGGGCTTCAGCCGCAAGCCTGAGCGCGCGCAGAAACCCCCTCCGGCGGTGCGGGAGGGGGTGGCGGCGCCGGCGCCGCGCGTGAAAACCGCCCGGCGGATGCTCAGCACAGTTTCCACTGGTGGCGGTTGCCGCACACGCCCAGCCGCACCTGGCGCCAGCCTGCGCGCACCGCCCGGATCGCCGCCCGCGCTGCCCTGACCCCCTCCTGGAACGGTTCCGGCGCGTAGGCGTCGGGCCGGCGGGCCATCCGCGCGACCCGCCGTGCATAGAGCAGAAGGCCGTTTTCCAATGGCTTGAGCCGCGCCCGCGCGGTTTTCGACAAATCCGGGTCAGGCAGCAGCAGCGGCGAGGCGGGACAGGCATCGGCCAGCCGCAGCACGTCGCGCACCAGCACCAGCGAGGCGGCACCGACCAGCTTCGCCATGCGGCGGAAGGCGCGCGCCAGCCAGTACGCGAGCCCCCGCAGCGGCGGCGCGGCATCGGCCAGCGACGCCTTGCCCAGCAGGCGTTGCAGCAGGCCGGCCTTGGCCCAGCGGCTCAGCGTGCGATGCGCACTGCCGGGGCGGCCAAGCTCGGCGGGCAGACGCTTCCACGGCCCCGTGGAGCAGGCGACCCAGAAGATGGCGTCAAGCGTGCGGCGCAGGT
>JADYYZ010000471.1 GCA_020853405.1 Acetobacteraceae bacterium | reverse complement strand
TTTCTAAATATACCGCCGAAACGACCCGTCGGCAAAGCGTCCGAACCGGAACGGCGCCGGGTCCACCACCGGGGTGTCGCCGGCCACCAGGTCGGCCATCAGCCGCCCGGCCCCCGGCCCGATGCCGAAGCCGTGGCCGCTGAAGCCGGTGGCGATGAAGAAGCCCGGCAGGCTCTCGACCGGCCCGATCACCGGCACCGCATCCGGTGTTGCGTCCATCAGCCCGCCCCAGCTTTCGGCGATCTTCATGCCGCGAAACGCCGGGAAGATCGCCGACAACTCGGCCTCGGCCCGGCGCAGGATGCCGGCATCGGGCACCGGGTCCAGCACCCGCACCTGTTCGAACGGCGAGACCTGGTCCAGCCGCCAGTGCCGTGGCGTGTTCCATTCCGCCATGAACCGCCCACCCAGCCGCAGCCGCAATTCGCGCCGGCTCTTCCTCAGGTTGGGCAGGAACAGCTTGAACAGCCGGAAACTGTCCGGCGTGATCTCGGAGATCGAGGAGTTGCGCCGCGCGATATTGTAGCCGCCATCCGGCCGCCGGCGCAGCGCGAACGGCAGGCCGCCCACGCTGACCTCCGGCCCGCCGGCGATCGGCTCGGTGCGGAACACGCTGCCCAGCACCTTCAACTGCGGCAGGTCGATATCCAGGTTGCCGGCGAACAGCCGGCTCCACGCGCCGCCGGCCAGCACCACGCTGTCGCAGGCGATCGGCCCGCGCTCGGTCACCACGCCCGATACAAGCCCGCCCTTGGTCTCCACCCCGCGCACCGCGCAGCCCTGCAGCACGATACCACCAGCCCGGCGCACCGCGGCCGCCATCGCCGGCGCCGCCTTCTGCGGCTCGGCCCGCCCGTCGCCGGGGGTGTACAGCGCGCCCTTCACCGGCATCGCCAGGCCGGGATACATGGCGGCCACCTCGTCAGGCCCGATTACGCGGGAGTCCACCTGGTACGGCCGCGCCTTCTCCAGCCAGGCCTCGTAGCCGGCCATCGCCTTGTCGGTCTCGCACAGATAGGCAATGCCGCATTGGGTGAAGCCGGTCTCGGCCTCGATCATCCGGTCCATGCCGCGCCAGATGCGCAGGCTTTCCATGCCCAGCGGAATCTCGCGCTCGTCGCGCCCCATCACCCGCGTCCAGCCCCAATTGCGGCCGGATTGCTCGGCGCCCACCTGGCCCTTCTCGCACACCACAACCGGAATGCCCTTGCGCGCCAGGAACAGCGCGGTGGAAATGCCGGCAATGCCGCCACCCACAACCACCACGCTGGTGCGATGCGGCAAGTCAGTGTCGGTCTGAACCGTGTCCATGCGCGGCGCCATCAAGCTCTCCCGGAATGCGACTCGATGCGAGTTTCCCGCGCGCTGCTGCCAGCGTCCAGGGAGGATTTGGCGGGGAAAAGCAAGGAGGGGAGAGTGTTCTTTTTTGAAAAAAAGAACCAAAAAACTTTTATCCATAAGAATCAAATTGCTGTAATTGATAGTAAATCTTAATTAAAAAAGTCTTTTTGCTTCTTTTTATTCAGAAAAAGAAGAGTCTTCCTTCTCTTCCATCATCCATAATTCTTGGTCAAACCCTACCGCGACAGCGTCCAGGTTCGGATGCGATGCGCGATCCCCTGGTGTTCGCCGGTCGGAACGAATCCGGCACGGGCCAGCATGGCGGCGGATGCGATGTTGGGCACGTCGCACACGGCGGCGATGCGGGGCAGGGCGAGGGTTGCGAAGCCGTGCGCCAGCACCGCGCCCAGCATTTCGCCCGCCAGGCCTTGGCGCCACAGTGCCGGCAGCAGCGCCACGGTGGGTTCGATTTCGCCGGCCAGTGCGGGTACCAGCGCCACCAGCGCGGGCGGCACCGGCTTCAGCGCGGCGATGCCGGCGAACGCGCCAGCGCGCTCCGCCACCCAAAGACCCAATCCGGCGCCGAACGCGGCCTCGCCGACGATCCCGGCCACCGTGGCGCGGGGCAGGGCGATGTCGTCGCACAGGTAGCGCCGCACTTCGGGCAGCACCAGCATCTGCCACACCGCGTCGATGTCGGCCGCAACGGCCGGCCGCAACACCAGGCGGGGCGTGGTCAGCAGGGGCAGCATCCCGGGAACGTTACGCCACGATTCCCGTCGTGCTCAACCGGATCGGCGTTCAGCCGCCGATGTAGCTGCCGGGATAGATCGGATAGGTGGCGTCGCTCAGCACCACGGTGTGGTTCTGCACCTCGCGCACCCCGGCCACCGTCTGCGCGGCCAGTTCCAGCGCACGGCTTTCGGCTTCCGAGGTCACCAGGCCCCACAGATGCACCACGCCCCCCGTCACCACCACCGAGTTGTCGGCACGCCGGCTCCAGGCCTGGGCCGACAATTCCTTCATCAGGGCGGCGCGGATCTCCGCATCGCTGGCCGCTGCAACGGCGGTGACGGGCGGCAAGGCGGCGAAGGCGCGCAGCAGGTTGGCGCGGCTGACCAGGCCGATGAGCCGCCGCTCCTGCACCACCGGCACGCGCTTGATGTGATGCTCCTCCATCAGGTCGGCGATGGCGTCCAGCGTGGTGCCGGGGCCCACGCAGATCACGTCGCGTGTCATCACGTCGCTGGCAACCTTGCCGTGGCTGCGCACATAGTCGCCGGCCAGGCGCGCGGTGCCGGTGAAGAAGCTGCGCCAGGAGGATTTCTTCTTCTCGGTGCCCAACTCCGCGCGGCGCAACAGGTCACCCTCGCTGACCAGGCCCAGCACGGTGGCGTGCGCGTCCACCACCGGCACGGCGCTGATGCCGTGGCGCAGCAACAAGGTGACGATCTCGGTCACCGGGGTTTGCGGCCCGACGGTCACCAGGCTGGTGGTCATCACGTCGCTGGCGTTCATGGACGGCTCCTTCGGCGCGTTGCAGAGTGTCAGTGGCAGGGCATCAGTACACGCCACTTACGGCCGCGCGGCATTGATCCAGGTCAGGCAGCATTCACGCCCATCGGCTAGACTGTTGCAACAGGGTAATCGGAGGAGTGGTCCCATGTTCAAGAACTTTCTGGTGCCGATCACCGGTGGGCCAGGCGATGGCGTGGTGCTGGCCACCGCCCGACTGGCGGCGCAGGCATTTGCCGCGCACCTGGAGTTCCTGCATGTCCGGGTGGACACCACCGAGGTGCTGATGAGCATGACCGCGGCCGGGGTTGGCGGCGGCGATGCGGTACAGGCGGTGATCGACCGCATGGAGACCGAGGCCGATGCCCTGGCGGCGTCTGCCCGCGCCGGGGCGATGGCGATGCTGGACGAAGCCGGGATTGCCCTGCGCGACAGCCCTTCGGGGCCGGGGGCCTCGGCCCAGTTCAGCCAGGAACAGGGCCACCGCAGCGCCTGGGTGGCGCAATACGGCCGCTTCGCCGACCTTGTGCTGATGGGCCGCGGCACCGAAGAAGACAGTGCCAGAGAGGTGCTGGAGGCGGCGCTGATGGATACCGGCAAGCCGCTGCTGATCGCCCCCTCCAGCGCCCCGGCCAGCCTGGGGCAGCGGGTGGTGATTGCCTGGAAGGACACGCCGGAGGCCGCGCGCGCGGTGTCCGCCGCGCTGCCGTTCATCGGCCGGGCGCAACAGGTGAGCATCATCAGCGTGATCGACGACGCCGACCGTCCGGACCCGAGTGGGGCGCGGCTGCTGCGTGCGCTGCGCTGGCACAACGCGGCGGTGGAGTTGCGCCAGGTGCCGAGCGATGGGGCGACTGCGGTCGAGGTGCTGCACCGCGAGGCGGCCGCGCTGTCGGCGGACCTGCTGGTGATGGGCGGCTACAGCCATTCGCGGCTGCGCCAGGTGGTGTTCGGCGGCTTCACCCGCAGCACGCTGGGCCATGCGGCGGTGCCCGTGCTGATGGCGCATTGAGTCCCCGCCGGGCACCGGCCAACTAG
>JADYYZ010000470.1 GCA_020853405.1 Acetobacteraceae bacterium | reverse complement strand
TCAACCAATTCGGGCGCACCTGGCAGGTCAATCTGCAGGCCGACGCGACCGACCGCAGCAGCATTCCCGACATGCTTCGCATCCATGTGCGCAACCGCGACGGCGAGATGGTGCCGATCGCCGCGGTCGCCACCGCCCGGCTGCAGCTCGGCCCGGCCAGCGTCACGCGCTACAACAACTACCGTGCCGCCAACATCCTGGGCGCGCCGGCCGCGGGCACCTCCTCGGGCCAGGCGCTGGATGCGATGGAACAGGTGGCGGCAAAAACCCTGCCGCGCGAGTTCGGCTATGACTGGACCGACATCAGTTTCCAGGAGCGCAAGGCGGGAGGGGCCGCCCTCCTGCTCGCCGCGGCGGTGCTGTTCGCCTATCTGTTCCTGGTCGCGCTCTACGAGAGCTGGACCATCCCGGTGCCGGTGCTGATGTCGGTCAGCGTCGCCCTGCTGGGTGCGTTCGCGGCAATGGTGCTGCTTGGCGTCACGCTCGACCTCTATGGCCAGATCGGCATCGTGGTGCTGGTCGCGATGGCGGCGAAGAACGCCATCCTGATCGTCGAGTTCGCGAAGGAGCAGCGCGAGAAGGGGGTCGAGCTCCTGACCGCCGCAATCGAAGGCTCGCGGCTGCGCTTCCGGCCGGTGATGATGACCAGTTTCGCCTTCATCCTGGGCCTCGTGCCGCTGGCGACCGCCACGGGGGCGTCCGAGATCGCGCGCCGCGCGGTCTCGACCCCGGTGCTGTTCGGCATGCTGGCGGCGAGCGCCATCGGCATCTTCGTCATTCCCATGCTGTACGTCTTTTTCCAGGGCTTGCGCGAGCGGCTGAAGGGGCAGCACCGGGCACCGAAGGCAGCGCCGCCGCACCCGGCGGAGTAACCCCCTAGCCAGGGGTGCCGCTTGCCCCGCATCATGGGCGCTTGCGATCCCCCGGGAGCGAACAGCGATGACCAAATTCGGCTTCAGCCAGTCAGTCCGCCGCGTCGAAGATCCGCGCCTGCTGAAAGGCATGGGCCGCTATACCGACGACATCGCGCCGCCGGGCCAGGCGGTCGGCTACGTGCTGCGGAGCCCGCACGCGCATGCCAGGATCACGGCCATCGACAGCGCCGCGGCGCGCGCGATGCCGGGCGTGCTGGCGGTGCTCACCGGCGCCGACCTGAAGGCGGCGGGCCTCGGCGAAATTCCGTGCGAGGTTCCCATGAAGAACCGCGACGGCAGCGACCGGGCCGAGGCGCCGCGGCTGGCGCTCGCGACCGACACCGTCCGCCATGTCGGCGACCCGGTCGCCTTCATCGTCGCCGAGACCCACGCCCAGGCCAAGGATGCCGCCGAGGCGGTCGTGGTCGAGTACGCGATCCTGCCCAGCGCCACCGACCTTGCCACCGCCGAAAAGGGACCGCCGGTGTGGCCGGCTGCCCCGAACAACGTCGTGTTCGACTGGGAGGCAGGCGACAAGGCGCTCGCCGACAGACTGTTCAAGGATGCGGCGCACGTCTCGCGCGTGAACGTGGTCAACAACCGGATCGTGGTTTCCAGCATGGAGGCCCGCGCCGCCCTTGCCGAGTTCGACAAGGCGACCGGCCGCTTCACGCTCCATACCAACACGCAGGGCTCCTGGCTGGTACGCGGCCTGATCGCCAACAAGGTCTTCCACCTGCCCGAGGAGGCGTTCCGCGTCATCACCCCCGACGTCGGCGGCGGCTTCGGGATGAAACTGTTCCTGTATGCCGAACATGTGCTGGTCTGCTTCGCTGCCCGCCTGGTCGGGCGGCCGGTGAAATGGGCATCGGAGCGGACGGAAGCGTTCCTGGCCGACACGCACGGGCGCGACAACATCACCCTGGGCGAGATCGCGCTCGACAAGGACCACAAATTCCTGGCGCTGCGCACCCGCAACGTCGCCAACATGGGCGCCTATCTTTCCACCTTCGCGCCCTTCATCCCCACCCTGGCCGGCTCCAAGGTGCTGGCCAGCGTCTACGGCTTCCAGGCGGTGCACGCGCACGTGATCGGCATGTTCACCAACACCGTGCCGGTCGATGCCTATCGCGGCGCCGGCCGGCCGGAGAGCAACTATCTGGTGGAGCGGCTGATCGACCAGGCAGCCCGCGACCTCAAGCTCGATCGCGCCGAACTGAGGCGCAGGAATATGGTTTCGCCCGCCCAGATGCCGTGGAAGACGGCGATGGGCGCGACCTACGATTCCGGCGACTTCGCGACCGTACTGGACGCGGCTTTGGCGAAGATGGACTGGAAGGGCTTCGAGGCCCGCCGCAAGGCGAGTGCCGCGAAGGGAAGGCAGCGCGGCATCGGCATGTCGTACTACCTTGAGGCGACCGGCGGCGCGCCGAGCGAGCGGGCGGAAATCCGCTTCGCCGAGGATGGCGGGGTGGATGTGCTGGTCGGCACGCAATCGACCGGCCAGGGCCACGAGACCGCCTATGTGATGCTGACGCACGAGCGGCTCGGCATCCCGATGGAGAAGATCCGCGTGCTGCAGGGCGATTCCGACGCCGTCCCCTCGGGCGGCGGCACCGGCGGCGCGCGCAGCCTCTATTCGGAAGGCCAGGCGATCTTCGCCACCGCCGCGAGCGTCGTCGAGAAGGGCAAGAACGCCGCCGCCGACGTGCTTGAAGCCGCGGTCGCCGACATCGAGTTCACGCCCGGGGCCGGCCGCTTCGCGGTCGCCGGCACCGACCGCGCGGTCGGCATCCTCGAGCTCGCATCCGAGATGCGCCGGCGCGGCAGCGGCCAGCTCGACGCCGCCGAGGAGGCCGAGATCAAGGCACATACCTTCCCCAACGGCTGCCACATGGCCGAGGTCGAGGTCGATCCCGAGACCGGCATGGTCGATATCCTGCGCTACATCGTGGTTGACGATGTCGGGCACGCGCTGAACCCGCTGATCGTGCGCGGCCAGGTGCAGGGCGGCGTCGCCCAGGGCATCGGCCAGGCGGTGCTGGAGCGCACCGCCTATGACCCGGAATCGGGCCAGCTGGTGAGCGGTTCGTTCATGGACTACGCGCTGCCGCGCGCCGACGACCTGCCCGACATCGAGGTCGAGCTGATCGAGATCCCGTGCGCGACCAACCCGCTTGGGGTGAAGGGGGCGGGCGAGGCCGGCGCGGTGGGTTCGCCGCCGGCGGTGATCAACGCGATCGTCGATGCGCTGGTGCCGGCCGGGGTTCGCCACGTCGACATGCCGGCGACGCCGGAAACCCTCTGGCGGTCGATCCAGGCGGCGAAGGCCGCCTGAACGCCGCCGCGCCGGATATCACGCCAGGGGCTTGTGCCAGCGCCCGTCCTGCATGATGGCGCGGATCACCTCGTGCGGGCGGGCCAGGATGGTGATGTCGGCGAGCGGGTCGCCTTCGACCACCAGCAGGTCGGCCAGTGCGCCGGGCGCGACCACGCCGAGCTGGCCGACCCGGCGGATCAGCCTTGCCGCCAGTGTCGTCGCGCCGGCCAGGATTTCCGCCGCCGGCAGCACCTCGGCGCGGATCCTGAACTCGTCGCTCTGGCGCGGGTGCTGCTCGCCCAGCAGGTCGGTGCCGAAGGCCATCGGCAGGCCGGCGGCGCGCATGGTTTCCAGGGATTTCATGCCGCCCACGCGCACGGTCTCGATCTTGGCCACGCTTTCCGGCGGCAGCCCGTATTTCGCGCCGTCCTTGCCCAGGTTGTCATAGGTGACCAGGGTGGGCACCGCGATGCAGCGGCGCAGCGCCGCCAGTTTCGCGGTCTCCTCGCCGATCAGGTTGCAGTGCTCCAGGCTGTGCACGCCGCATTCGACGGCGCGGCGGATCGCCTCGTCGGTGTAGAGGTGCGCCATGGTATAGGTCTGCGCCATCGCCGCCTCCTCGACCGCGGCGCAGAGTTCTTCGCGCGAATATTGCAGGAAGGCGATCGGATCGGTCGGCGAGGCGACGCCGCCGTTCGCCATCAGTTTGATCATGTGCGCGCCGCTGCGCAGTTCCTCGCGGCAGGCGCGGCGCACCGCATCGACGCCGTCGGCGATGCGGCTCATGGTGCCGAGCTGGCGGTCGAGCCAGGCGGTTTCGCGCGAATCGTTCCTGGGCCGCACGTCGCCGTGGCCGCCGGTCTGCGACAGCCCCTTGCCCGGCACGAACAGGCGTGGCCCGACCACCAGGCCCTCGGCCTGGGCGGTGGCGAGCGCATGGGGCGCGCCGGCGGCATCGCGCACCGTGGTGAAGCCGCGGTCCAGCATGCCGCGCATGATCGGCAGCGCTTTCAGCAGCACGTGCGTGTCCGGCCACAGCGCCTGCTGGCCGAGCGCCAGCGTGCAGGCCAGAACGTGCACGTGGCAGTCGATCAGGCCGGGCATCAGGGTGGCGCCCTTGAGATCGTGCACCGTCGCGCCGTTAGCCTTGATCGGCCGGTCGGAAACCTCGCGGATCAGGCTGCCCTCGACCAGCACCGACATGCCCTTGCGTGTCGTGGGAAGGCTGCCGCCGAGCGCCGCCTCGGGCGAGGGGTCGGCGGCGCCGGTGACGAGGGTGGCGTTGGTGAACAGGGTCTGCACGGACATCTCCGGATTGCCCAGGGGTGGGTGGGGCAATCTAGGCGCATTCGCGGCGCCGCCAAGGGGGCCGCGGGGCGTGCCAGTGCCACCGAACGGTTGACCGTTCTGCCGCCGGCCGCGAATGTGGCCGGAGCGAAGCCGGGAAAGCCCGGCCCGCGGCACACAGGAAGGGGAGGTTAGGGATGCGCTTTGTTCGATCGGCCGCTGTCGCGGCCGTGCTCGTTGCTGCCGGGTCGGCGGCGCCGGCGCTGGCGCAGGGCCAGTCGCCGACCACCGACGCCATCCGCGCCCGCGGCCAGCTGATCTGCGCGGTCGCGCCCAGCACGGCCGGCTTCAGCCTGCCCGACAGCCGGGGGGTGTGGCGCGGCATCGACGTCGATTACTGCCGCGCGGTGGCGGCGGCGATCCTCGGTGACCCCAACAAGGTGCGCTTCGTGCCCAGCACCACCGTGCAGCGCTTCCCGATGCTGCAGTCGGGCGAGGTGGACATGCTGGTGCGCAGCACGACCTGGACGCTGGCGCGCGAGGCGAGCCTCGGGTTCCTGTTCGCGGGCATCAACTACTACGATGGCCAGGGCTTCATGGTGAAGAAGGCAAGCGGCGTCACCAGCGCCCGCCAGCTGAACGGGGCGACGGTGTGCGTGCAGCCCGGCACCACCACCGAACTGAACATGACCGACTATTTCCGCGCCAACAACATTCGCTTCACCCCGGTGGTGATCGAGAATGTCGAGGAACTGCGCAACGCCTTCATCGCCGGAAGGTGCGATGCCTACACCAACGATTCCTCGAGCCTCGCGAGCTTCCGCGCCACCCAGGCCAACGCCGAGGACTACGTGCTGCTGCCCGAGATCATCAGCAAGGAGCCGCTTGGCCCGGTGGTGCGCAAGGGCGACGACCGGTTCTTCGACATCGTGCGCTGGACAAGTTTCGCGATGCTGACCGCCGAGGAGTTCGGCATCACGCAGGCGAACGTCGACAGTTTCGCCACCAACACCAACCCCGACATCCAGCGCTTCATGGGCCGCACCGGCGACCTCGGCAAGATGATGGGGCTCGACAACGACTGGGCGGTGAAGGTGATCAAGGCGGTCGGCAATTTCGGCGAGGTGTGGGACCGCAACATCACGCCGCTCGGCGTGCCGCGCGGCATCAACAACCTCTGGACCAAGGGCGGGCTGCACTACGCGCCGCCGATCCGTTGAACCACGCCAGGCGGCAGGGCAGCGCTATGCCCTGCCGCCGCCGTTGCGCCGGCGGCGGGGCTGACGCACGATCCGAGCGCTCAATCACCCGGACCGGGGGCGGCCCGGCCCGGCGCAAAGCAATGGAGAGGACGATGAAGCGACTTCGCCTTCTTGGCGTCGCGGCGGCGAGTGCAATGCTCGCGCTGCCCGCCGTCACCAGCGCCCAGACCCAGCAGGGCACCTTTGATGTGGTCAAGGCCCGCGGCACGCTGATCTGCGGCGTCAATACCGGCCTTGCCGGCTTCGCCGCCCCCGACAGCCAGGGCAACTGGCAGGGGCTGGATGTCGATTACTGCCGCGCCATCGCGGTCGCGATGTTCGGCGATGCGAGCAAGGTGCGCTACGTGCCGACCACCTCGCAGGTCCGCTTCACCGCGCTGCAGTCGGGCGAGGTCGATGTGCTGGCGCGCAACACCACCTGGACGCTGTCGCGCGACACCTCGCTCGGGCTCGATTTCGCCGGCATCAATTTCTATGACGGCCAGGGCTTCATGGTGAAGAAGAGCCTGGGCGTGAAAAGCGCCAAGGAACTGAATGGCGCCACCGTGTGCGTGCAGCCCGGCACCACCACCGAACAGAACCTGACCGACTGGTTCCGCGCCAACAACCTGCGCTTCACCCCGGTCGTGATCGAGCGGCTGGAGGAGGTGAATGCTGCCTTCTTCTCCGGCAGGTGCGACGCCTTGACCACCGATGTCTCCGGCCTCGCCAGCATCCGCAGCACGCAGGGTGCGCGCGCCGAGGACTACGTGATCCTGCCCGAGGTGATCAGCAAGGAGCCGCTGGCGGCTGCCGTGCGGCATGGCGACCAGCGCTGGAGCGATCTGGTGCGCTGGGTGTTCTTCGCGATGCTGGCGGCCGAGGAGATGGGCATCACCAGCGCCAACGTCGACAGCCGCCTCGCCGACCAGAACCCCGAGGTGCAGCGGCTGCTCGGCAAGTCGGCCGATCTGGGCAAGATGCTGGGGGTTTCCGACAACTGGGCGTATCAGATCATCAAGCAGGTCGGGAACTACGGCGAGAGTTTCCAGCGCCACCTGGCGCCGCTCGGCATCGCGCGCGGCCCCAACGAGCTCTGGACCAAGGGCGGCCTGCAGTACAGCCCGCCGTTCCGTTGATTCCCGCCGCCGGGGCCGGCAAAGATCGGGTATTGATCATGCCGGCCCTGGACTTGCTATACTTCCAGCCTTCGCCCAGCCGGGGCGTGCCGTGCCGATCGACCCGATGATGGCGGACGGCTTCCGCCATGATGGCCTGCACGACGTGACCGCCCGCTGACCTTCGCTGCCCGGACGCGGCGTGCGCCGCCGACGAAGAACGCGGGCCAAGAACGACAAGACCCTGCCCAGACAACAATGACCGACGGGATGGCGAACATCGAATGGCAACTGGCACCCAGGCCGCGCCCGACCCGCGATTGAGCGGCGCGCGGGCTGCCCCGAAGCGGGAGTTCCGGCTTTCCTGGTCGGACCCCAGGGTGCGCAGCATTGTCTGGCAGGTCGTGATCGTCGGCGCCGTCGCCTGGATGATCTGGTACCTGGTCGCCAACACGCAGCGCAATCTGGAGGTCCGCAAGATCGCCACCGGCTTCGGCTTCCTCTCGCGCGAGGCGGGCCTGCCGATCGGCGAAAGCCTGATCGAGTACAATCCTACCGACACCTATTTCCGGGCACTTGCGGTTGGCGTGCTGAACACGCTGAAGGTGTCGATCGTCGGCTGCATCCTGGCCACCATCTTCGGCACCCTGCTCGGCATCGCGCGGCTGTCGAAGAACTGGCTGCTGGCCAAGCTCGCCCGCGTCTATGTCGAGGTCGCGCGCGACCTGCCGCTGCTGCTGCAGCTGCTGTTCTGGTACGTGATCTTCACGGCGCTGCCCGGCCCCCGCCAGGCGTTGCACCCGGGCGCCGGGTTCTTCCTGTCGAATCGCGGCTTCAGGTTCCCGCTGATCGAGTGGCAGGACGCGCACACGCTGGCGGCAGTGCTGTTCCTGGGCGGGCTGCTGGCGACGGTGCTGTACAGCCGTCGCGCGGCTTTGGTGCAGGCCTCGACCGGCCAGCGGCCGAAGGTCTGGCCGGTCGGGGTCGGCACCATGCTGCTGCTGCCGCTGCTCGGCTGGATGGTGCTGGGCGCGCCGCTCACCTGGGACATGCCGGCGCTCCGCGGCTTCAACTTCCAGGGCGGCGGCAACCTGAGCCCCGAGTTCATGGCGCTGCTGATCGGGCTTGTGACCTACACCTCGGCCTTCATCGCCGAGACCGTGCGCGCCGGCATCCTGGCGGTGCACACCGGCCAGACCGAGGCGGCCGGCGCGCTCGGCCTGTCGCGCGGGCAAAGCCTGCACCTGATCGTGCTGCCGCAGGCGCTGCGCGTGATCATCCCGCCGATGACCAGCCAGTACCTGAACCTGACCAAGAACTCGTCGCTGGCGGTGGCGATCGGCTACCAGGACATCGTCTCGATCGCCAACACCACGCTGAACCAGACCGGCCAGGCGATCGAGGGCATCGCCATCATCATGATGGTCTACCTGACGATCAGCCTTTCGATCAGCGTGTTCATGAACTGGTACAACGCGCGCATCGCGCTGAAGGAGCGGTGAGATGACCCCTCCCGCCGCATCGGGCGCCGCCGCCACGGCCGACGCCGCGGTCTGGACGCCGGCCGATGCGCGACCGCCGCCGGCCAGCGTCTATGGCCCGATGGCGTGGATGCGCAAGAACCTGTTCAGCTCGTGGCTGTCGAGCGCGGTGACGCTGGCGCTGATCTATCTGATCGTCACGCGCCTGATCGGCTTCATCGACTGGGCGTTCGTGAATGCCGTCTGGTCGGTGCCGGCGCTGCCCAACGGCCAGCCCGACACCAAGGTCTGCCGTGCCCTGGAAGGTGCCGGCGCCTGCTGGGCGGTGATCACGGAAAAGCACCGCTTCATCATGTTCGGCACCTACCCGTTCGACCAGCACTGGCGCCCCGCGCTTTGCATCGTGCTGTTCGTCGGTCTTTACGTGGTCAGCGCGAACCGGCGGTTCTGGCGCAAGGAGCTGGCGCTGATCTGGATCGCCACGCTGACGCTGATCGGCATCCTGATGTGGGGCGGCGTGCTTGGCCTTGCCTACGTGCCGCAGGAGCGCTGGGGCGGGCTGCCGATCACGCTGATCCTGGCCACCTTCGGCATCGCGCTCGCGTTCCCGATCTCGGTGGCGGTGGCGCTGGGGCGGCGCAGCGCCAAGATGCCGGCGGTGAAGGTGCTTTGCGTGCTGTATGTCGAGCTGATCCGCGGCGTGCCGCTGATCAGCGTGCTGTTCATGGCGTCGGTGATGTTCCCGCTGTTCCTGCCGGAGGGAATCACCATCGACAAGCTGCTGCGGGCCCAGGTCGCGATCATCCTGTTCACCGCCGCCTATCTGGCCGAGGTGATCAGGGGCGGCCTGCAGGCGCTGCCCAAGGGCCAGTACGAGGCTGCCGACGCGGTCGGGCTCTCGTACTGGCAGAAGACCGGCTTCATCATCCTGCCGCAGGCGCTGCAGATGGTGATCCCGCCGATGGTCAACAGTTTCATCGGCCTGTTCAAGGATACCTCGCTGGTGCTGATCATCGGCATCTTCGACCTCCTGACCGCGGGCAAGACCGCGATCGTCGAACCTGCCTGGCAGGGCTTCGGCGTCGAGGTCTATATCGCGGTCGGCGTCGTCT
>JADYYZ010000469.1 GCA_020853405.1 Acetobacteraceae bacterium | reverse complement strand
TGGTTCAGGCACTGGTATTGCAGGGGTGGTTCCCCAACTCCTGCGGGAACCGCTGTCACGTTTGCACGTGATTCATTTCTGGCGATCACGACTTGCCTACAGGACAAAACGGTGGATGACACGCTATTGTCTAGTCCGGCGGCATCGCGCCGCCGAAATCGTTTCAACCGTGCGTTGGTAGCCTACCGCGTCCAGGTGGACCCACCCTTCAGCCGAGGCATGCTGTGAGCGTCATTTTCAATCCACACGTCGTCCTGACGTCCCGCCTGCGGCTTCGGCCGCTCCGCATGGACGATTACGATCGCCTGGCGACTCTCCAGCGCGACCCCGTGGTGATGCGCTTCATCCTGGGTGGCGCACGCACGCCCGAGCAGACGCGTGCCGAGTTGCAGGATTATGTCGCCTCGTGGCGCGATGAACGGTACGGCATGTGGGCCGTATTCGACCGGTCCGACGACGCCTTCCTGGGCATTGTCGGCCTGGTCTGGCGCGACGACATGGGCATGGTCACGCTGCGGGTCGCGCTGGGCAAGGAATCGCAGGGCCGCGGGCTGGGCGGCGAAGCGATCCAGGCGGCGATCGACTGGTCCTTCAATAGCCTCGGCCTGCAGCATCTGGTCGGCATCGTGCAGTCGGCGAACGATGCCTGCCGCAAGATGGTGAACCGCCTCGGCCTGACGCTGGAAAAGGCATGGAAGCGCGGCGAGGCGATGGTCGAGCAGTACGGCATGTCGTTCGCCGACTGGCAGGCGACCTGTGCCCAGCGCAGCACCCCGCGGACGGACCGCGCGGCGCGGCCGGCTGCGATCCCCGCCTTCGCCGCCTCGACGCTGGAGCCGCTCGCCGCCTGAATTACGAGACCCGGCGTTCCTCGCATGGCGCCGGGGCGCGATCGGCACGAACACCCGACGCCCGAGCGATCGGCCGGGCGCGTTCCTGATGCGCACCCCTTGACGCACCCGCCGCGGCCGGGCTGCGGTGGGTGATGGACGCATCGGAACCCCCATCCATGGCATCGACGATCTCACGGCGCACCATACTTGTCGCCGGCCTCACGCTGCCCGGCCTCACGCTGCCCCTGGCAGCGCGCAGCCAGCCAACGCCATCGGCCTGGCCAGAGCGCCCGATCCGCATGCTGGTGCCGTTTGCCGCCGGCGGCGGCACCGATATCTCCACCCGCATCATCGCACCGAAACTTTCCGACCTGCTCGGCCAGCCCGTGATCGTCGAGAACCGCCCCGGCGCCGGCGGCACGCTCGGCACCGCCGAGATCGCCAAGGCCCCGCCCGATGGCAGCGCCTTCCTGATGGCCACCCTCTCCACGGTCGGGCTGGCGGTCGGTCTCTATCGCAGCCTGCCCTACGACCCCGAGCGCGACCTGATTGCCGTGCACCCGACCGTGCTGGTGCCGATCGCCCTGGTCGTGCACCCCGCGCTCGGCGTGCGCACCGTGCCCGAGTTCGTGGCGCTGCTGAAGGCGAACCCCGGCAAGTACAGTTTCGGCAGCGCCGGCAACGGCACCTCCGGCCACATCGCCGGCGCCGCGTTCCTGAACCTAACCGGCACCGAGGCGCTGCACGTGCCCTATCGCGGCTCGGGCCCGGTGTTCAACGACCTGCTGGCCGGCACCGTGCATTTCACCTTCGACATCACCGGCCTGATCAAGCCGCACCATGCCGCCGGCACGCTGCGGGCACTCGGTATCGCGACCCCCGAGCGCAGCCCCGAACTGCCCGACGTGCCGACCTTCATCGAACAGGGCCTGCCCGAGTATCGCGCCTATTCGTGGTACGGCGTGTTCGCGCCGAAGGCCACGCCGGCACCGATCGTTGCCCGCATGGCCGGCGCGATCGAGACCGCGCTCGCCGATACCGCCGTGTCGCAGCGCCTGGTCGAGCAGGGGCTGGTGCCGATGCGCGATTTCACGCCCGCGCGCTTCCAGCAGTTCCTGGCAGACGAGCTCGCCTATTGGGTGCCGATCGTGCGGGCGACCGGGGCGAAGGTGGATTGAGCGGCGCTACGTGGCGCGGGTGCCGCACCACTCCGCCACGAACAGGGCGATCGCCAGCGTCGTCGCCTTCACGCTGGAAAGGTTCGTGCGCTCGTCGAACCCGTGATTGCCCTCGCCGCCCGGGCCATAGACCAGCGCCGGCATGCCGGCATGGCAGTAGAAGCGCCCGTCATTGACCGCGGTACTGCACCGGGGCTGCATCGGCGCGCCATGCACCGCCTGGTGCGCGCGCGCCAGCACTGCCTCGGCCTCGCTGCCGGGCGCCAGCACATAGCCCTCCGCCTGGAACCCGTTCCAGATCACCTCGGGCGGATGCGCGCGCAGGAACGGGTCCTGCGCGGCGGCGGCCCGCACCGTCTCCTCCACCCCTGCCCGCGCATCGGAGAGCGCGGCGCCGGGCAGCAGGCCGATCCGGCAATCGACCTCGCACCAGGCGGGCGTCGAGCTCGCCCAGTCGCCGCCCCGGATTTTTCCGGGGTTGAACTTCAGCGGGCGCGCGATGTCGGCGAACCACGGATCACCGCCTGCGCCCGCGTTCAGCGTCGCGCAGTAATCCTCCAGCGCGCGCAGCAGCGCATAGGCCGACATGATCGCGTTCGTGCCCTGGTCGGCCACGGCGACATGCACCGGCCGGCCGGCCACCCGCAGCCGGAACCACATGCAGCCGACCGCGGCGCGGGTGATGGTGTGGCCGGTCGGCTCGGGGATCAGCGCGGCATCGGCCCGATAGCCGCGCGCAAGGGTCGCGAGCGCGCCGTTGCCGGTGCTTTCCTCCTCGGCCACGGTCTCGACATGCAGATCCGCGGCCGGCGCAAGCCCGATCGAGGCCAGCGCATCGAGCGCGAAGATCATGCAGGAAACGCCTGCCTTCATGTCGTTGGCGCCGCGGCCATGCAGCCAGCCGTCGCGTTCGGTCGGGCTGAAGGGCGGCGTGCGCCACATCGCCTCGGGGCCCGGCGGCACCACGTCGATGTGGCCCTGCAGGATCAGGCTGCGGCCGGCAGGGTTTTCGGCACGCCTGGTGCCCACCACGCAAAGGCAGTTCGCATAGTCGGTATCCAGCACCGGCGAGAAGCCGCGCAAGGGCCGGATATCCGCCTCGCGCACCGCCCAGCGGTCCACCGCGTAGCCCCGCACGGTGAGCGCACGGGCCAAGAAATCCTGGCACGGCGCTTCCTGCCCGCGCGTGCTGGGGAACGCCACCAGCGAATCGAGGAAGGCGCGCTGGCCTGGCCAGTTCGCCTCGATCGCGGCGGCGAGCCGCGCCTTGAGGTCGTCAGCCACGCTCTGCCTCGCGCACGAAACGCGCCATCTTCACCCGCCCGCCATTCACCACCAGCGCCTCGATCCGACCGGCGGTGTCGCGCGCCACGCGCACATCCAGCCAGCTCCGCATCAGCGTGCCCGGCACGTGCACGCGCACATCATCGCTGCCGATCGGCTCGACCTGCCATCTGCCGCCTCGGGTCACCGGGCCGACGGCGCGTGCAACCATGCCATCGCCTTCGCGCGCGATCACCCAGCGGGCCGCCATTTCCTCGCTGACATAGATGCCGGGAAGGTCCTCGGGCAGCACCGGATCCGCCGGCGTCCGGTGCCAGGTGGAGATGCTGCCGGCATCGAGCTCGACCTCGACCGCGTCCGTGCCGGCGGCGCACGCCATGAACACGGTACTGCCGCGCGGCACGGCGATGCGCCCATCCTCGGTCGCCTCGGCGATCGTGGCGAGGCCGTTGGTGGTGAGCGTCGGCACGCCCTCGTCGGAGACCGTGATGTCGAGCGTCGCCCCGGTCGCTGCATCGAGATAGCGGCCGGCCATCGGCGCCAGCGCCGCGCGCGGCGGCAGTTTCGGGGCGGGCGGTGCCGGCAGGCGGTCGAGCAGGATGTCGAGCACGCGGTGCGCCAGCAGGTTCGGGTCTGACCCGCCGTGGTTGCTGATCGCGATCACCGCGATCGCCTGGTCGGGCGCGCGCAGGAATTCCGTGCGGAAGCCGGGCCAAAGCCCGCCATGGCTGAAGGTGCGAACGCTGCGATAGGGCCGCGCCTGCAGGCCGCGCGCGTAAATGTTGGCAGCACCGTTCAGGAACGGCGTCTGCCGCTCGAGCCCCCGCAGCACGCGATCGCCCAGCACGCGCGCGCCCGCCGCGTTGCGTGCCCACAGCGCGAGGTCCTCGACGCTGCTGACCAGGCCGCCCTCGCCGCCCAGCGGATAGGCGTGCGGCGCGCGGATGAAGGCGCCGTCGTCCACCAGGTAGCCGGTGGCAAGGCGCGGGATCGCAACCCGCACATCCGGCGTGTGGCGGGTGCCGGTCATGCCCAGCGGCGCGAAGATTTCCTGCTCGAGGAACGCCGCGAGCGGCACGCCAGCGAGCCGCTCCACGATCAGGCCGAGCAAAAGGAAATTGGAGTTGCTGTAGAGAAAGCGCGCGCCTGGAACGAAATTCAACGTGCGCTGGCGGCAGATGCCCGCCAGCAGGTCATCCGGCGTGGTCGGCACGGCAAGGTCGCTGCCGCCCAGGCGCTGGATTTCCAGCATGTCGCGGATGCCGCTGGTGTTGTGCATCAGCTGCGCAACCGTGATGCCGGCATAGGCCTCGGGCAGTTCGGGCAGCAGCGTGCGCGCGGGTGCTGCGACCTCCAGCCGCCCGCGATCTTCCAGCAGCAGGATCGCGGCACAGGTGAACTGCTTGCTGACCGAGGCAACGCGGAAGCGGGTCCGCGCGTCGATCGGCACGCCGAGTTCCAGGCTGGCGAGGCCGGCATGGCGGTGCGCCACCAGCTCGTCGCCGACCACCACCCCCACGGTCACGCCGGGTGTCGGCTTGTCGCGCCACGGCGCCAGCAGCGCCTCGATGCGGTTGTTCAGCGC
>JADYYZ010000468.1 GCA_020853405.1 Acetobacteraceae bacterium | reverse complement strand
TGGTTACCGGCGCCGCATCCGGCATCGGGCTTGCCACCGCGCGCATGCTCGCCGCGGCGGGCTGCCGGGTGGCGCTCAATTTCCTGCCCGATGACCGCCGCGGACCACGCGAGGTCGAGGCCCTGGCCGGCGTTGCGGCACCTGGCGATGTCAGCGATGCCGCCGATGCCCGCCGCATGGCCGCAACCGCGATCGAGGCGCTGGGGCGGCTCGACTTCCTGGTCAACAACGCCGGCACGCCGATGACGCGCGAGCCGATCCCGCCCGGGAATCTCGACGCCATGACCGAGGAGTTCTGGGCACCGATCCTGCAGACCAACCTGATGGGCCCGTTCCGCTGCACGCACGCTGCCGCCGCGGCGCTGAAGGCGGCGAAGGGCGCGGTGGTCAACACTGCCTCGATCGCCGGCCTCACTCACATGGGCAGTTCGATCGCCTACGGCGCCAGCAAGGCGGGGCTGGTGAACCTGACGCAGAACCTGGCCCGCGCACTGGCGCCCGAGGTGCGGGTGAACGCCGTGGCACCGGGCGCGGTCGATTCGCCCTGGTCGGAAGCCTGGGGCAACGAGCGCAAGGCGACGGCGGCCGAGAAGGCGCTGCTGAAGCGCCGCTGCTCGCCCGAGGACATCGCCGAGGTGATCGTGTTCCTGCTCGGCGGCGCGCGCATGGTCACCGGCCAGACGGTGGTGGTGGATGGCGGGATGATGCTGGGGAGCTGAGCGCGGGCGGGTTGAGTGCGCCGGCGGCGGCGATCGCGATCGCAAGCGTGGCCACCCACCAGCCCTGCCAGGCCCCGTAGCTCACCAGCGCGATCAGGCTGGCGCCGGCAAGGCTCGCCGCCTGGGCCGCCCGGCCGGCGGCGTCGCCGGCGCGCGCACGCGCGGCAAGCGCCAGCAGCAGCGTGACCGCCGCCAGCACGCCGGCCGGGCCGAGCTCCAGCCACAGCTGGAGTGCTGCGTTGTGCGTGTGCAGCGGCAGCAGCTCGGTCGATGGCGGGACGGCCGGGACAGGCAGGCCACACGGCGTCCAGAGGTCGGCGTGCGCCCGGCCCCCCGGGATCGCGCGCGTGCTCTCCAGCCCCCAGCCGAGCCAGGGATGCTGCTCGCGCGCCGCCTCGGCGAAGTTCCAGATGAAGATGCGGTGCGTGATGCTGAGCTTGATCGCGGCGGCACGGCAGGCGAGCGACACCGGCAGCGGCAGCACGAGTGGCATCCCGAGCGCCACCACCGATGCGGCGGCGGCAACCGCCCGGATCGCGTGGCGGCTGGCGAGCGCGAGCACGCCAGCACCCAGCACCGCAACCAGGCCGAGCTGGGCGGCGAGCTGGCGGCCGGCGAGTGCGGCGGCAGCGACCAGCAGCACCAGCCCTGCCGCGGCACCCCGCCTGCCGGTCTGCCACAGCCGCGCCGCCGCCGGCGCCAGCAGCAGCACCAGCAGCGTCGTGCCGTTGGAAAGCGCCGCCGCCACCAAGTCGGCCGGCATGCCGCGCAGCGTTTGCGTCAATATCCCGCCCGACGCCATCTCGGCCAGGATCAGCCCGGCGCCGGCCGCCATCCCGGCGCCGAGCGCCAGCAGCGATGCCGCACCGAGGCTCGCCGCCAGCAGCGCCCCGGCCGCAATTTCCGCCGCCAGCAGCAGCGCGCGCTGGGCGCTGCCGTACGGCGTGATCGACCAGAAGGCGGAGGCGGCCGCGATCGCCAGCAGTGGCAGCGCCGGCAGCGCAGCGCGCAGCACCGAATGCAAGGCCGGGCGGGCGTGCCAGGCGGCAGCCAGCGCCAGCACCGGCATCGCCGGCGCGATCGCCTTGGGCGCGAGCACCGCAAGCGGCCCGAGCGCGACAAGCAGGACGGCGAGCGGCAGGAAACCAAGGGGGTTCCGCCGCTCGCGCGGGCCAGGGGACGGGCTGCGGCCGGCGCCGGCGCAAGCGTGCACGGACAAGCCCCTAGATCCCCGCTCCCTCTCGCGCCGGGAGAGGGAGTGTTGCGCTGCCGGCACCCTCCAGCACCGCATCCGCCAGGGCCTGCGCCTGCCCGCCGAGCGCGCCGCCCTCATAGCGCAGGAACTTCGCCAGCACGGCATCGCGCGGCATCGGTTGCCCCGGATCGCCCGCCACCTCGGTCACGGTATGGGTGTACTCGCCTGCCTTGGTCGCGATCCGGAGCGTCGCGCCGCGTCGCCCGGCCCGCGTAAGGGCGAAATCCTCGGCGGTTTCGACCAGCGCCTCGACGAGGATGAGGTCGGGGTGGCCGAGCTGGCGATACGCCTCGGGGCCGAGGTCGCCCAGCACCAGCGCGGCGGCGACGGCGAAACTCAGGCTGAACTGCGCGGCGATCGCGCTTTGGGGGACGCGGTTGGCGCAGTAGCGAAGCGCCTCGCCGTAGGTCTCGAGCCGGATGCGCCGGATCGGCCCGGAAAGGCAGGGCCGCAGCGCCAGTGCGGCGGCCGCGGCATAGTGCACGTGCCGCACGCCTGCGAACGGCTTGATGTAGGCATCAAGGATCAGCGCGCGGCCGGGGGCGACGGCGGGCGGGGGCGACTCGAGCCCGAGTGCCAGAAGGCGTGCCTCGGAGAGCGCGTCGGCGGGCGCCTTCATGCCCGCCTGCTGGCCGGCGGCGGCCAGCAGCCCGAGCAGGGCAGCGTGCGCCGGGTAGAGGTTGCGCGCCGTCATGCCGCGCGCGATCGGCAGATAGAGGCTGAACGGCACCTGGCAGGCGGCGTGCTGGGCGGCCGCCGCCGCCTCGGCTTCGTCGAGGCCGGCAAGGCGGGCCGCCGCGACCGCCGCCCCCAGCGCGTGCCACGAGCCATCGACATGCATGCCTGGGCGGATGCGCCAGGCGATGCCGGCCCGCGCCGCCACCTCGTAGCCGGCGACCAGTGCCACGAGCAGGTCCCGCAACGGCCGGCCACGCCCCATCGCCAGCACGACCGGCACCACCGCGAGACCTGGCCTGCCATGCGCCTCGGCCAGCCCCTCGCACGCCTCGTCGGCGCACATCGCGGCGGCGCAGAGCGCGGCCAGCCCGGCCGGGCCGAGCGGCGCGGCCATGCCGGGCAGGTGGAGCGGGCCGGGAAAGCAGGTGGCGAGCGCCCGGTTCAGGCGCTGCTGCTCCGGCTGGCCAAGGCCGGCGAGGATGCAGCCGAGACTGTCCAGCAGCAGCAGCCGGGCCTTGGCCTCGATCGCGGGGGGAAGGGCACTCATGCGGGGCCACCCACCTTGGCCGCCCGCAAGGGCCGCCGCAAGGCAGCGGCAGGCGGCTCAGTCGTTGACGCTGACGCCGGCGGC
>JADYYZ010000467.1 GCA_020853405.1 Acetobacteraceae bacterium | reverse complement strand
GGGCTGCGGCCGGGAAGCGCGAAATCGCGTGACATGGTCCTCTCTCTCCGTCAGTGCGTCAGAAGGCCGCCATCGACCAGCAGGCTGGCGCCGGTGATCATGGCAGCCGCCGGCGAGGCGAGGAACACCACCGCACCCATCAGGTCCTCGACCTGGCCGATCCGCCCGATCGGCAGCGAGGAAAGCGTGCTTTCCATCACCTGCCGGTCGGCAAGGAAGCCGGCGGTCAGCGGCGTCTCGAAGAAGGTCGGGCAGAGATTGTTCACGCGGATTCCCTTCGGCCCCAGCTCATAGGCCATCGCCTTGGTCAGGCCCTCGATCGCGTGCTTGCTGGCAGTATAGACGGTGCGGTTCAGGCCGGCGACGTGGCCGTTGGTGCTCGACATGTTGATGATGCTGCCGCCGATGCCGGCCTCGACCATGCCCCTGACCACCGCCTGGGCGACCACGAAGGCAGCGGTGATGTTGAGCGCCACCAGCCGGTCGAGCGTGGTGTCGGAGACCTCGAGGAACGGCTCGCGGATGTTGGTGCCGGCGTTGTTCACCAGGATTTCGAACGGGCCCGTCTCGGCGATCACGCGCCTTACGGCGGCCCGGTCGGTGACGTCGAGCGCCACCGCCCTCGCCTTCAGGCCACGGCCGGAGAGGCCGGCGACGGTTGCCTCCATCTCGGCCAGGCCGCGCGCGGCCAGGGTCACGGCGGCGCCCGCCTCGGCCAGCGCGATCGCGGCGGCCCGGCCCAGCCCCTTGCTGGCGCCGGTGACCAGTGCCCGCATGCCATCGACGCGCAGCGAGGGGGTGGCGGGAAAGCGCGTTTCGGATGAGGCGACGGCGCTCATGGGCGGCCCCCGGGCTGGATCACGTCGCGCAAACTTGCAGCAGCCCACGGCGCCGTCCAGCCCCGATCGACCAGCAGGTGGCCGCGGCCGGCAAGGACGGGCTAACCTGTGCGGCGTCATCGTCTCGGGGGAGGGAAACATCGGTGGATACGATCGCGACACCTGCGGCGGCACCGACACTGGGCGCCGACCAGGTCGCCGCCTATCGGCGCGACGGCTATGTGGTGGTGGCGGGACTGGTCGCGCCACGCCTGGTGGCAGCAGCGATCGAGGCGATCTCGGGTCTCGCCAGCGGCCGGATCCCTGCCCGCGCCACCGAGATCGCGTTCGAGCCGGGCTTCGACGGCGCGAAACTGCGGCCCGAGGACCGCGAGGCGCATATCCGGAAATTCTCCCGCTTCATCGAGGATTCAGAGGCGCTGCGCGCGGTCGCGCTGTCACGCCGGCTGCACCGCATCCTCGACCGGATCATGGGCGAGGGACGCGAACTGCTGCAGGACATGGCGCTGATCAAGCCGCCGCGCGTGGGCGGCGCCAAGCCGTGGCACCAGGACGCGGCCTATTTCCGGGTGCGCGATCCGGGCCTGGTCGTCGGCGTGTGGATCGCGCTCGACCCGGCGCGGCGCGAGAACGGCTGCATGGAGGTGATCCCCCGTTCGCACGCCGAGGGCCCGGTCCCCCACATTCCCGCCGAGGACGTCAACCTGTGCACGATCCGCCCCGACCGGCTGCGCCCCGCGGAGCGGGTGCATGTCGAACTCGAGCCCGGCGATGCGCTGATCTTCCACCCGCTGCTGCATCACTACACGGCGCCGAACAATTCCGACCTGCGTCGCCGCGCGCTCCAGTTCCATTTCAACCAGACCGGCACCGTCTGGACCGACCTCGAAACGCATCGCGGGCTGTTCCACGACGAGCACGGCGCCTATGCCGGCTGCACGGTGCCGAAAAGCAAGCTGGCGGCCGGGGCAGCGCCGTACTGGCCGGACGGACGCAAGATGCCGGTCGTTCCCGTGGATGACTGGACGTGATGCGCACCGGCGCCCGATCGGCGCCATGAAGCATGACCCGCCTGAGCGGATCACGCTTCAGGGCGCCGTCCAGCCCCCATCGACCAGCAGGTGGCTGCCGGTGACCATGCCGGCGGCCGGTGAGCACAGATAGACAAGGCTCGCCGCCACCTCCTCGGGCGTTGCCGGCCGGCCCATCGGGATGCGCGACAGGATCCACTCGCGGGTCTGCGGATCGGCGAAGAATTTCTCGGTCATCGGCGTCAGCACGAAGGTCGGGTTGAGGCAGGTGACACGGATGCCGTGCGGCGCCAGTTCCAGCGCCATCGCCTTGGCGATGCCCTCGATCGCGTGCTTCGATCCGCAATAGGCGGCCCGCTTCGCCCCGCCCACCACGCCCATCTGGCTGCCGAGGAAGACGATCACGCCCGGGCGGGCCTGGTCCACCAGGCGCTGCGCCACCGCCTGGGCGGTGAAGAAGGCGGCCCGCACGTTCAAGGCGAAGATCGTGTCCCACGCCTCCTCGGTGACCTCGAGCGTCGGCTGGGCGATGTTGGTGCCGGCGTTGGCGACCAGGATGTCAAACGGGGCCGCGGCGGCGATGCGCGCGCGCATTGCCGCCGTGTCGGTGGCATCGACCGCCCAGTACGGAAAGCCGCTGGCCGCGAGTTCGCCCTCGCCGCGGCCGGTGATGGTGACCGCGGCCCCCGCCTCGGCCAGGGCGCGCGAGGCTGCAAGGCCGATCCCCTTCGAGCCGCCGGTGACCAGCGCCCGCCTGCCGTCGAGGCGGAACATCTCCTGCGTCACGCGACCGCCCCTTCCTCGCGCAGCCTGTCGATGCGGCCCCGATCGTAGCCGAGTTCGGCAAGGATCGCGTCGGTGTGCTCGCCGACCGAAGGCAGGTCGCGCCGGCGCGGCAGGCGCGCGCCATCGAAGGCGATCGGCAGTGCCGGCAGCCGCGCCTCTCTGCCGTCGGGCAGCGTCACCGCCACCAGGCCGTCGCTCGCGTTCAGGTGCGGGTCCTCGAACAGGTCCTCGGGCTTCCTGATCTCGGCGAACGGCACGGCCGCGCGCTCCAGCCGCGGCACCAGCTCGGCCAGCCGGAAATCCTTGAGGAACGCCTGGAAGCGCGGCACCAGCGTATCGCGCGCTTCAACCCGGAGCTCGTTGCTGGCAAGCCCCGGCTCGCGGTTCCAGTCGAGGCCGAACTCGGCGCAGACGCGCGCGAAATTGTTGTCGGTGACGAGGCCGAGGAAAATCTGCCCGTCGTCGAGGTCGAACACGTCATAGATGCCCCAGGCGGAGATGCGGATCGACATCGGCGGCATGCCTTTGCCGTTGACCGCGTAATAGGCCATGTGCTGGCCGACCAGCAGGGCGGTGCTTTCGAACAGCGAGCTTTCGACCTTGCCGCCCTCGCCGCTGACGACACGGCGCAGCAGCGCGGCCAGGATGCCGACCGCGGCATAGGTGCCGCCGGCGATGTCGATGACGCTCGCCCCCGCCCGCATCGGCCGCCCCGGCAGGCCGGTCATGTAGGCAAGCCCGCCCATCATCTGCGTCACCTCGTCGAGCGCGGTGCGGTGCTGGTAGGGGCCGGGCAGGAAGCCCTTCAGGCTTGCGAACACGAGGCGGGGGTTCAGCCCGCGCACGTCCTCCCAGCCGAGCCGCAGCCGCTCGATCGTGCCTGGGGCGAAATTCTCGGTCATGACGTCGGCCTTCGCCACCAGCTGGCGCGCCACCTGGTGGCCCGCATCCGACTTCAGGTCGATCGCGATCGAACGCTTGTTGCGGTTGAACATCGCGAAGAAGCCGGCGCCCGAGGCGGACAGCCTTCGCGTATGATCGCCGCCGGGCGGTTCCACCTTGATCACGTCGGCGCCGAGATCGGCCAGCACCAGGCCGCAGCTCGGCCCCATCACGGTGTGCACGAACTCGACCACCCGGATGCCTTCGAGCGGAAGGGTCACGGCACGTCCCTCGGCCCGACACCGTCATAGGTCGGCAGGATCGACTTCGCCATCGGCCCCTTCAGCCGCCCGCCCTGGCGCATCTCCTCCCAGGCATGAACCATGCAGCCGGCGGCGCGCGCCAGCACGAAGATGCCGCGCCCGAGCTCGGGGTCGAGCCCGAGCTCGCACAGGATGACCGCCTCGGCGCCATCGACATTCATCGGGATTTTTCGGCGCCCGGCGGCGATCGCCTGCTCCAGCGCGCGGGCGGCGGCCAGGTGCTTTCCAGCGATCACGCCATCTTCCACCGCCGCCTCGATCAGCGCCATCAGGCTCGGGATGCGGGGGTCGAGGTCCTTGTGCCAGCGATGCCCGAAGCCCGGCACGAAGCCGCCCTGCGCGCGGGTCTCGGCGAGCACCCGGGCGGCCTCGGCCGCAATGTCGGGGCTTGCGGCGATGCGGTACAGGATCGCCATCAGTTCCTGGCCCACCCCGCCATGGATGTCGCCGGCCAGCCCGATGGCGCTGGCGATGATGGCGTTCATCGGCACCCCGCAGGTCGCCGCCATGCGTGCCGTGGCGATGCTGGGCGCGTGCGGGCCGTGGTCGATCATGCCGAGCATCACCGCCTCGACCAGGGCGGCGGCGCGGGGGTCGGGCAGCTCGGCCTTCACCATCAGCAGGATCATGCCGGGAAACGACAGCCGCCCCATCAGCTGCTCGATCGGGTAGCCGCGGAAACGGATATGGTCGGGCGCGGTGTCGATCACGGCCGTGGTCCACCAGCGCCGCGCCTCCGCGAGCGCGGCCTCCGCATCCTGCGCCATGGTCGCGACCTTTCAGTCGTGGAAGGTCGTGAAGCCTGGAACCGGCTCGCGCTCCGTGACAAGCCCATTCAGCGACGATTTCGGGTCGGCATAGCCGAGCGCGATGCCGCACACCACGATCTGGTCCGAAGGCAGCGGCAGCGCCTCGCGGATCGGCTGGCCGACCTCGGCGAAGAAGGCCTGCGGGCAGGTATCGAGGCCAAGCCCGCGGGCGGCCAGCATCAGGGTGCCGGCGAAGATGCCGAGATCGACCCACGCGCCTTCGCCGGCATCGCGCTCGATCGTCAGCAGCAGCCCGACCGGGGCGCCGAAGAAGTCGAAGTTGCGGGCGTGGAACGCCTCGCCGGCGGCGCGGTCGCCCTTCTGCACGCCGGCCAGCGCATAAAGGTCCCAGCCGACCTTGCGCTTGCGGCTGAGCCAGGGCTCGCGCCAGCCGCTGGGATAATAGGCATAGTCGGGCTCGAGCGGGCCGCTGGCGCGGGCGGCATGGATCGCGCCGGCGACGCGCCCGAGCGATGCGCCGCACAGGACATGGACCTTCCAGGGCTGGATGTTGCCTCCCGACGGCGCCCGGGCGGCAATGGCCAAAAGATCCTCTATTGTCTCGCGAGCGACGTCCCGCGCCAAAAAACCGCGAATTGAACGCCGCGTGGCGATTGCCTCGAAAACGTGCATCCTGCGATCCCCATCTCTCGCGGCGCGAGCTTGGGACCGTACGGTTCGCCAATCAAGCGAAATGCGCGGGTCGGCCTGGATCACTGGCCCCGCGCCTTGATTACGGGCAGGGTTGGCCGGCACAAGGGAGTCGCGCATGCCCCCGACCATTGCCTGGGAGGATTTCGAAAAGGTTGAGATCAGGGTCGGAACCGTGATCGATGCCCAGCCCTTCCCCGAGGCGCGCAAGCCCTCGATCAGGCTGTGGGTCGATTTCGGGGCGGAGCTCGGCGTCAGGAAGACGGCTGCCCAGATCACCGTGCATTACCGGCCCGATACCCTGATCGGCCGCCAGGTCGCCGGCGTCGTGAATTTCCCGCCGCGCCAGATCGGCCCCTTCATGTCGGAGTTCCTGGCGCTCGGCTTTCCCGATGCCGACGGCGCCGTGGTTCTGGTGCACCCCGGCCTTTCGGTGCCGAATGGCGGGCGGCTGTTCTGAGGAGTCGCGTCGATGGGTGAGGCAGCATCGCCATCCGCGGCAGCGCCGGTCGCCACCGTAGCCCGCCGTGC
>JADYYZ010000466.1 GCA_020853405.1 Acetobacteraceae bacterium | reverse complement strand
GTCGCGATGATCGCCTGCACCCGGGCATCGATCGATTTCAGTGTCGCCACCACCTTGGTCACGCGCTGGCCGGTGATGTCCTGGAAGCCGCACGCCTCGTAGATGCGGGTGGTGGCCTGGCGCAGCGGCTCGGCCGCGCCGGCGCCAAGCTGCGCGGCGACCCGCTCGACCGTCTCGACGCAGTCGAGAATCTCGTTGGTGGCCGCCGCGGTGGCGGCGACGATCGCATCGAGCTCGTCGGTGGCGCTCGGGATGAAGGCGCGGTTGATGTCATCCATGCGAAGCGCGGCGATCTCCTCGCGCGCCTCGGCGATGGTACGGCCCAGCGCCTCGACCTGGGCAAGGATCGCCGAATCGGTCGCGGCGGGCGCGCCGCGCGCCGGCAGCCTCCGGCCGTCAGGCATGGCCAAGCACCTTCTCGATCTTGTCGCGCAGCGTTTCGGCATTGAACGGCTTGACGATGTAGTTCGAGACACCCGCCTGCTTCGCCGCCACCACGTTCTCGGTCTTGCTTTCGGCGGTGACCATGATGAACGGCAGGTGCTTCAGTCGCCCGTCCGCACGCACTTCCAGCAGCAGCTGCAGCCCGGTCATCGGCTGCATGTTCCAATCGCTGATCACCAGTCCGAAGCCGCCGCCGCGCAGCTTGGTCAGCGCCTCGGCCCCGTCGGTCGCTTCCTCGACATTGCTGAAGTCGAGCTGGCGCAGCAGGTTGCGGATGATCCGCAGCATGGTCTTGTAGTCGTCGACGATCAGGATCGGCGTGTTCCTGTCGATGGCCACTTGTGGGCTCCTTCGATGGCGGCTGGTAGCGCGAAACCGGCCGCTCTGGGTTAACGGGCGGGCACGCGCCGGCCGGCCTCAGCTGCCTTCGCTGCGGCGCGACTGCCGCGCGGCCAGCTCGGCGGTGACCTTCTGCGCCAGCGCCGGATCCATGCCGGCCAGGATCGGCGCGGCGGCGCGCTGCTTCATCCGGGCCACCACCTCCAGCAGCACCGGCATCTCCAGCTCGTTGAAGATGCGGGCGGCATCGCGCGGGCGCATGCTTTCATAGATGCGCACGAGGTTGGTCCAGTTCGCCTCCTCGCGCTCGCGCGCGGCACGGTCCAGCGCCTCGAGCCGCGCCTGCAGCACGCTGAGCTCCTCGACCCGCTGCGACAGCCGCCGTTCCGCGGCACCCAGCACCGCCTCGCGCGTGGCGATCTCCTGTTCGCGCGCATCGAGCGTCAGCCGCCGTGCGCGGAGATCCTCCAGCAGCTGGCGTTCGGCGGCGCTGACCGGGGGCGGCCCGGGCGGATCGACCTGCAGCGGCACGCCCTGCTGCGCGGATGCGACACCTGCCGCGGCGGCTGCGGCGGCCGCTTCGGCGGCGGCGCGGCCGCGCCCGAGGCCAGGGTTCAGCATCGCCGGCGAGACATCGGGCGGCGGCTGCCCGGCGGCCTGCGCCGGCGCCAGCACCGTGGGCAGCAGGCCCGAGGCGATCAGCCCGGCAGCACCGCTGGCCACCGCCGGCGCGAGCCTGGTCGGCCCGAACCCGCCGAGTTCCGCCGCCCTGGTCGCCAGCAGCGCCCCCATCGCCAGGATCGCCATCGGCAGCACGCGCGGCGCCGGAAGGCGGGACGCGGGGAATTTCGGCATCACCTGCCTCCTTTGCTAGCGCGCCAGTTTCAGCGCGCGCAGCAGGTCGCGTTCCGCCTGGCTGCGCACCCGCGGCTCCGGCTCCGGCACCGGTTCCGGCGTGGCGGCGGGCTCGGCGAAGGCCGGCCGCGGCAGGGCCCCGGCGCCGGGCACGAACGCCGCCGCCGGCGGCGGCGCCTGGCGGGCCGTGCGCACCGCCTGGTCGAGCCGGTCGGCGAGCGATTCGCCACGCTCGATCAGGAACGCGAGATCGGACTTGATGGTCTCGGCACCCTCGAGCTGCGCCGACAGCGCCTTGCCGGCACCTTCCGCGGCACCACGCAGGCGCGCGGTCGCCGCCTCGGCACGAATGGTCGCGTCGTTGAAGCCCTTGACCAGTGCCTCCAGCGCCGCGCGGTCGCGCTTCAGCACGCCGAGGCGGCGTTCCAGCCGCACCGCGTGGAACAGCGTGGCTGCCAGCAGCACGATGACCGCGATCGAAATCCATGGTTCCAGCAGCGGCATGCTCAGCTCGCCTTTTCCGGGCGGGGAAGGTCACGCTCGATCCGCACCGCGAGTTTCGCCTGGCGCCGCCCCATCGCGCCCTCGAACAGCGGCACGGCGCCGCACCGCAGCTGCACCGGCGCGCCGGGCACGACATTGAAGGCGATGCGATCGCCGGGTTTCAGGTTGACGACGTCGGACAGCTGCATCGTCTGTTCGTCGAGCACGGCGGCGAGCTCGATCTCGGTCTGCCACAGTTCCTCGGCCAGGTGGCTTTCCCAGATGCTGTCGCGGCCGAACCGCTCGCCCATGAACATCTGCAGCAGCAGCTCGCGCACCGGCTCCAGCGTGGCGTAGGGCAGCAGCAGCTCGAGCTTGCCGCCGCGATCCTCCATCTCGACCCGCAGTTTCGAGAGGATCGCCGCGTTCGACAGCCGCGAGATCGCGGCGAACCGCGGGTTGGTCTCCAGCCGCTCGAAGCGGAAGGTGACCGGGCAGACCGGGTCGAAGGCGGCCTGCAGGTCGGTCAGCACCACCTGGATCAGTTTCTCGACCAGGCTGCGCTCGATGGTGGTGTAGGGGCGGCCCTCGATGCGCATCGCCGCGGTGCCGCGCCGGCCACCCAGCAGCACATCGACGATCGAGTAGATCATCGCGGAATCGATCACCAGCAGGCCGTAATTGTCCCACTCCTCGGCCTTGAAGACGGCCAGCATCGCCGGCAGCGGGATGGAGTTCAGGTAGTCGCCGAAGCGCAGGCTGACGATGTTGTCGATGCCGACCTCGACATTGTCGCTGGTGAAGTTGCGCAAGCTCGTGCTCATGATCCGCACCAGGCGGTCGAACACGATCTCCAGCATCGGCAGGCGCTCGTAGCTGACGAGGCCCGAGCTGATGATGCGCTCGATCGCGCTCTTGGCATCCTCGGCGCCGCCGGCGCCATCGAAGCCGAGCAGGCTGTCGATCTCGTTCTGGTTCAGGACGCGCGCGGGCTCGACCTGGCCTTCCTGCGCCGCCTCACCCTCGCCGCCGGCGCCGCTGGCACCACCCCAGGCGGCGGCCAGTGCCCCGTCGGAGTCGGGAGTGCCGTTCGTGCCGCTCATTGCACCAGCATCTCGACGAACAGGATGTCGGTGATCCTTGCCGGTGCCACCGCGATCGCGGCACGTGCCAGCAGCTCCTCGCGCAGGCGGTGCGTGCCGGCGCTGCCGCGCAGTTCCTCGGGGCGCACCTCGCGCAGGTAGGTGTTGAACAGGTCCTGGAGCCGCGGCAGGGCGATGCGCACATGCTCGCTGTCGCGCGCATCGGCGAGCTCGAGCTTCGCCTTCAGCCGCATGTAGGACGGCCGCCGGCCGGGCGCGTTCAGGTTGGCCAGGATCTCGGGCAGTTCGAAGAAGCCGGGCACCACCGGCGCCGCCGCCTGCTGCTGTTCTGCCCGCTGGCCGACGCCGATCAGGCCGGGCAGGATGCCGCTGAACCACAGGCCGGCGCCGATCGCGCCCAGCAGCACGGGCGCTGCCAGCAGCAGCAGTTTCTTCCTGCCGCCCCCGGCCGCCGGCGCCTCGGCGTCGCCGCCCTGCGACGCCGCCTCGGCCGATGCTGATGCCGCCGCACTCATCTGCGTCTGGCCTGCCCCTGCGCGCAGGTTGATCGATCACACCGCCGGATGGCCCGCCTTTGCGTGGCCCGCCCCGGTGGTGCGGGCGCCAGCATCGCGGCCGGCGGTTAAGGAAGGCTGAAACGCGCCCGCGTGCGGCCGCCCGGCGGCGACGCCGGCGGCAGATACTGCCGGGCAGCCTGCGCCATGGCGGCGGTGGCGGCGGCGGAAATCCGCGCCCGCGCCGGCTGGCACGACGCTTGCCCATGCCGCGGCGAAGGAGACACGCCAGCATGGACACCCCCGGCCACATCGCCCTGTCGCGGCTGGCAGCGCAGCAGCGCAGCATCGACACCATCTCGCTGAACCTCGCGAACGCGAACACGCCCGGCTTCAAGGCGGGGCGCATGATGTTCGACGACTGGGTGGCGCGCGGCGCCGGCCTCGCCCGCCCCGGCGCCCGCGATGTCCACTATGTGCAGGACCGCGCGACCTACCGCGACCACGCCAACGGGCGGATGACGCGCACCGACAACCCGCTCGATATCAGCATCGGCGGCGACGGGTTCTTCGTGATCGATACCCCGCGCGGCGAGCGCTATACCCGCTCCGGCCGCTTCACCCTGGCGCCTGACGGAAGGGTCACCACCAGCGAGGGCTACGCGCTGATGAGCGTCGAGAACCGGCCGATCGTGGTCACCGAACAGGACACCCGCCTGACCCTTGCCGCCGACGGCTCGCTGGCCAGCGAGAACGGCGAGCTCGGGCGCATCCGCATCGTCCGCTTCGACGACCTGAACCGGCTGCGCCCCGAGGGCGAGGTGCTGTTCGCCGCCGACACCCCGCCGCGCGCCGCCGAGACGCCGCGCGTGGTCCAGGGCATGGTCGAGGAAAGCAACGTCGAGCCGGTGATGGAAATGACGCGGCTGATGGCCGAGGTGCGCGAGTTCCAGTTCATCACGCAGTTCGTCGAGCGCGAGGGCGAACGCCAGACGAACATGATCGACCGCCTGCTGCGGCGGCGGGGCTGAGGATGGCGCGGCACGCCACGCGCGCCACCGCGCAGATCCGCCGGGGAGCCTGACGCATGCGCAGCATGAACATCGCCGCGACCGGGATGCTGGCGCAGCAGACCAATGTCGAGGTGATCTCGAACAACATCGCCAACATGACCACCACCGGCTTCAAGCGGCGCCGGGCGGAGTTCCAGGACCTGATCTACCAGAACCTGCGCCGCGTCGGCTCGACCAGCAGCGACACCGGCACCATCGTGCCCTCGGGCGTGCAGATCGGGCTTGGCGTGAAGACCGCGGCGATCTACCGCATCCACGAACAGGGCAGCCTTTCCAACACCGAGAACCGGTTCGACCTGGCGGTCCGCGGCAGCGGCTATTTCCGCATCCGCCTGCCCTCGGGCGAAGCCGCCTATACCCGCGACGGTACCTTCGGTCTGTCGCCGGACGGCGAGATCGTGACCGCCGACGGCTTCACCGTCGAACCCGGCATCGTCATTCCGCAGAACGCCCGCGACGTCACCATCAACGCCTCGGGCGAGGTGCTGGCCAAGATCGACCAGCAGGTGGCGCCGCAGAATGTCGGCCAGATCCTGCTCAGCGTCTTTCCCAACGAAGGCGGGCTGGAGGCGGTCGGCGACAACCTGCTGATGGAGACCCCGGCCAGCGGCCAGGCGGTGCAGGGCATCGCCTCGCAGCCCGGGTTCGGCACCATCATGCAGGGCTTCGTCGAAACCTCGAACGTCAACGTGGTCAGCGAGATCACCAGCCTGATCACCGCCCAGCGCGCCTACGAGATGAACAGCCGCGTCATCACCGCCAGCGACGAGATGATGCAGGCGCTGACCCGCCTGCGTTGAGGAGGCCCGCCGTGCGCCGATCGCATCTGCTGCTCGCCGCCCTGCTGCTGCTGCCGGCGCCGCTTGCCGCGCAGCGCGGGGCGGCCGTCCTGCGCCCGCACGTGCTGGTGCAGGGTTCCTCGGTGCTGCTGTCGGACCTGTTCGTCGGCGCGCCCGGCATCGTCGCCTTCCCGGCGCCCGCGCCCGGCCGGCGGCTGGTGCTGGAACCAGGCCAGATCGCCCAGCTCGCGCGCGCCCATGGCATCGGCTGGCGGCCGCTGCCGGGTGCGGAGCGGATCGTGATCGAACGGCCCGGCCAGCTGCTGTCGCGCGCCAGCGCCGAGGCGGCGCTGCGCAGCGCGCTCGCGCCACTCGGCGCCGGGCCGGACGACGGCTTCGACTTCGGCGCGCCGCTGCCCTTGGTGCCGGCCGCGATGGAGCCCGCGGTCAGCGCCGAGGACGCCGTGCTGGACACCGCCACCGGCCGGTTCGCGGCAACCCTGGTGCTGGACCACGGCGAGGGCGAGCCGCAGCGCGTGCGCATGGTCGGCCGCGCCTGGGCCGGCGTCGCCGCGGTGGTGCCGGTGCGCCGGATGGCAGCCGGCCAGGTGCTGCGCGCCGGCGACCTGCGGATCGAGCATGTACGCGCCGACCGTGCCGGCCAGCTTGCCGACCCGGCCGCGGCGGTGGGGCTGACGCTCCGCCGGCCGGTCGCCGCCGGCCAGCCGCTGGCAGCGACCGATCTGACGCGGCCTGCCGTGGTCAGCCGCAACAGCGCCGTGATGATGCTGATCACGGCACCCGGCATGAGCGTGGGTGCCCAGGGCCGGGCGCTCGAGGACGGCGCGATGGGCGAGGTGATCAGGGTGCAGAACGTCGCCTCGCGCGCGGTGGTCGCCGGCGAGGTCACCGGCCCCGGCCGCGTCAGGGTGGCGCTCGGCAGCCTGCCGCTGGAGCGGCCGGGCCCGGGCCAGAACCCCTCGCCGGTGCGGCGGTGAGGTGCTGCCCCGCCATGCGCCGCATCCTGCTCGCCTCGGTCGCGCTGTTCGGGCTTGCCGCCTGCGACGGGCTGCGCCGCGTCTCCGAGATCGGCAGCGGCCCGCGCGTGTCCGACGTGACCAACCCGACCGGCCGGCCCGACTGGCGGCCGGTGTCGATGCCGATGCCCGCGGCCCAGGACCCCGAACGCATGCCCAACAGCCTGTGGCGGCCGGGCAGCCGCGCCTTCTTCCGCGACCAGCGTGCCGCCCAGGTCGGCGACATCATCACCGTGCTGGTCGCGATTGCCGACGAGGCGGAACTGGAGAACCAGACCAGCCGCAACCGCAACAACGGCGAAGGGCTGGGGCTGCCGGTGATGCTGGGCCTGGAAGCCAGCGTGCCGCGCCTGTTTCCGCCCACCACGACGGCGGGCAACCTGGTGTCGGGCAATTCCAGCAGCAACAGTACCGGCACCGGCCAGATCAACCGCAGCGAGACGATCACGCTGCGGGTCGCGGGCACGGTCACGCAGGTGCTGCCGAACGGCAACCTGGTGGTTTCCGCGCGCCAGGAGGTGCGCGTGAACCACGAGCTGCGCGAACTCCAGATCGGCGGCGTGATCCGCCCCCAGGACATCGCCTCCGACAACACCGTGCGCCACGACCGCATGGCGGAAGCGCGCATCACCTATGGCGGGCGCGGCACCCTTTCCGACGTGCAGCAGCCGCGCTACGGCCAGCAGCTGCTGGACATCATCCTGCCGTTCTAGCCGGCGCCGGGTTTCATGCAGCCGCCAGCGGCGTCCAGTGCGGCGGCCAGGTCGCGCGGACGGCCGGCAGCGCCTTCATCCGCGCGGCCCAGGCCGCGAGTTTCGGGCCGACCAGCCCGCCGCTGACAAGGCCCGGGTTCTGCTCCTCGATGCGCCAGCCGAGCGCGATCGCGGGGAACAGCGCATGGTCGGCCGCCGACAGCGGCCCGGCCAGGAAGTCGCCCCGGATCAGCGTCTCCCAGAAGGCCAGCTCGCGCTGCATCGCCGACCACGCGGCATCGACCCTCGCCCGGTCGCGCTGGTCGGGCGCGGTGAAGAACACGGCCTGGACCAGATGCTCGAGCGCCTCGGCAAAATACTGGTCCGCCTCGCGGATCATCCGGCGCTCGAGCGCGCGCTGGCGAAGGTCGGCCGAGAACAGCCGCGGCCGATCCGACCATTTCTCGTCGAGATATTCGACGATCGCCGCGGATTCGTAGAGCGTGAACCCCTCGTCGTCGATCACCGGCACGCGCCGGCGCGGGTTCAGCGCCGCGTACCAGTCCTGCTTCAGGTCGCCCGCGTCATAGGAGATCGGGCGAAGCTCGTGGGCAATGCCCTTGTGGGTCAGCGCCAGCCAGACGCGCCAGGCATAGGGCGAGCCGGACATGTAGTAGAGCGTGACAGGCATCGTTGCCTCCCTGGATCTCGTGTGAAGGGTCGCCGGCGCCGACCATAGCACTCCTGGCGGATTGGCTCTGGCGGGAAGGCGCCGGCCTGTTCTATTGATCGCGCCGCCCGACACCCCAAGCGGAATGGAAACCGAGCATGGCGGAAACTGCACTGGCCCAGCCGATGAAATACCTCGACAAGGCGCTGGGCACGCTGCGCGACCTGGGCCTCTCCCCCCCGGCCGGCAGCGCCGAGACGCCGATCACCGGGCTTCTGAACCAGATCCAGGGCCTGGACGAGACCAAGGTGACGCTGATCGGGCGGGTGCTGAACCAGGCAGGCGTGTTCAACCAGATCGTGCGCGACGAGCTCGGCCAGATGACCATCGGCTCGCGCTACGAAACCATCACCAAGGCGTTCGATTCCATCCGCGACGACGCCAAGGGCATGGTCGACCAGATGGCGGATGGGCGCATCAGTTTCGGCGAGCGCATTTCCAATGTCTGGCAGAAACTGAGCCGCGGCGACATCGCCTCGCGCTTCGAGACCATCCGCACGACCTATACCGACGTCTCGCGCGACACCAAGGACCAGATCGAGCGCGAACACCGCATCCTGGAGGCGTACCGCGACTTCCGCGGCGCGCTGAAGGAAGCCGAGGTGATGGCGCTCGAACTCCTGAAACTGGCGCAAGGGAAGCTCGATGCCGCCAAGGCGGCGACCGACACCGCAGCGAAGGCGGTGGAGGCGGCGAACGCCGAGGATGCCGCCGGCCGCGCGCGCCTCGAACTCGCCCGCGACGAGGCGGTGCGCCTGTTGCAGGACGAGGAACGCCGCTACCAGATCGCCAAGGACCTCAGCGACAACCTCACCGTCAGCTACAACACCAGCGAAGTGATCATGGCGCGGCTGATGCAGACCACCTCGGCCAAGGAGCGGGTCTATCAGCAGTCGGTCGCGTTCTTCTCGACCAACGAGAGCGTGCTGACCGCGATGACCGCGAGCTATACCGGGCTTGCCGGCCTGCACGAAAGCACCGAGACGCTGAACGCGATGAAGGACGGCATGAACAAGGGGCTGGAGGCGCTGGCCGAGATGGGCGGCAAGGTGCAGGAAGCCGCGCTGAAGGCAGGCTACGGCCCGACCATCCAGGCCGCCGCGGTGAAGAAGCTGGTCGACAGCGTCGTCACCTACCAGGAACGCTCGCGCGAGATCATCGAGGAGATGCGCACCCAGGCCACCCGCAACAGCGAGGAGATCCGCGACGCGGTCGAGGACGGCAAGCGGCGGCTCGCGCGGCTCGCGCAGGCCGGCAACCGCATCGCGTGAACGCTGCCATGGCGGATGCCCCGCCCACCGCGGAGAAGGCCGCGGAGAAGGCCGCGCTGCCGGACGTGATGCTGGCGATGGACGTGGTCGATACGCTGCGCCACGCCGATGCCGAGGTCGCGCGCGAACTTTCCGAGGATGCCCGCGAGGCCGAGCTGAAGCGTCGCCTGCGCGAGATCTATGCCGCGCAGGGCATCGAGGTTTCCGAGCGCATCCTGGACGAGGGCATCAAGGGCATCGCCGAGGCGCGCTTCGCCTACACGCCGACCCCGCCATCGTGGCAGCGCAGCATCGCCGGCATGTGGGTTTCCCGCGCCCGCTGGGGCAAGCCGCTGCTGGCCGGGCTGGCCGTGGCGCTGGTGGTCGGGCTCGGCTGGCAGTTCGGCATCCGCCAGCCGCAGCTGCGCCGGGCCGCTGCCGAACAGGTCGAGCTGGTGCAGACCATCCCCCGCGCCGCCGCGCGCGAGGTCGCCCAGATCGACGCCACCGCCACCGAGGCGGCCGCGCGCGAGGACGCGGCACGGCTGCAGCGCGAGATCGCCGCCGCGGTCGAGGCCAACGACCTGCCGGCGGCGCGTGAGCGCCAGGCCCAGCTGCAGGCGCTATTCGCCGAACTGAACCAGAGCTACCGCATCCGCATCATCCAGCGCGCCGGCGAGCCATCCGGCATCTGGCGGGTGCCCGCGGCCAACCCGCGCGCGCAGAACTTCTACCTGATCGTGGAAGCGGTCGACGCCCAGGGCCGCGTGGTGCCGGTGCGGGTCACCAGCGAAGAAACCCGCCGCACCGCGGAGGTCACGCGCTGGGGCGTGCGGGTGCCGCCGGAGGTGTTCGAGGCCGTGCGTCGCGACAAGCAGGATGACGGCATCATCCAGAACGACATCGTCGGCGAGAAGCGGGCCGGCGAACGCCAGCGGAGATGGACCATCAACACCACCGGCGCGGCGATCCTGGAATGGTGAGGCCAGCATGATCACCGGTCGCGCCGGCCTTTCCAGTTTCGACGCGGCACTGGCCGAATCCGGCCGCGTCACCGACTCGCTGACCGCCGAGATGAACCAGCTCGGCCAGCGCATGGGCGCGCTGCGGGCCGAGACGGCCGAGGCCTACAAGGCGCTGGCACGGATGCGGCTGGCCGATGCGAAATCCGGCGAGGCGGCGATCACCGCGCTGGATGCGGCGTCGGACGGCGCGCAGAAACTGATCGCCGCCCGAGCCCAGGCGCTGGAGGAGACCGAGGCGGCGCTTTCCGAGGCGCGCGAGGCATGGGGCGATGCCAGGAAGGCGAAGGAGCGCGCGCGCGCGACACTCGATGCGCTGGAGGAGCAGGCGTCCGGCGCGCTGGAGGCCGCGCGCGCACGCCTGGCAGGCGATGCCGCCTGGCAGGCGCTGAACGAGGCGGCCGAGGCGGCGCTGCGCGTCGCGATGCACGCCGAACAGAAGACCGCGCTGGCACAGGCCGACAGCGCCGGCAAGGGCAAGCCGTACCAGGACGACCGGCTGTTCGCCTATCTCTGGTCGCGTGGCTACGGCACGCCCGCCTACCGCGCCAATCCCTTCAGCCGGCTGATGGACGGGTTCGTCGCCAGGGTCGCGCGCTATGAGCCGGCCCGGCGCAACTACGCCATGCTGACCGACCTGCCCGCGAAACTGGCCGAGCACGCCGCCCGCACGCGCGAGGCGGCAGCGGCGGCGGCGGCGAAGCGGTCCGGCTTCGAACAGCAGGCGGCAGCCGCGGCCGGCGGCCCCCAGCAGGCCGCGCTCGATGCCGCGCGGACCGCGTTCGACCAGGCCGACCACGCCGCCGAGACCACCGAGGCACGCCTGCGCGAGGCCCAGGCCAAGGCCGCCGCGATGGCCGCCGACGAGGACGAGGACGGGCGCGCGATGTCCGAACAGATCGAGACCGCGCTGAAGCGCGAGGACCTGGTGGCGCTGCGCGCCGCCGCCGCCCGCACGCCCTCGCCCGACGATGACGCGCTGGTGCTGAAGATCGAGCGCCTGGAGTCCGAGCGCTGGCGCATCTCGCAGGAGATCGAGACCCGCCGCGAGGTGCTCGACGCCGCCCAGAAGCGCGCGGCCGAGGCCGAGGCGCTGCGCCGCGAATATCGCAACCGCGGCTACGGCCAGGGCCAGCTCGATACCGCGAGCCAGGCGATGATCGGGGCGCTGCTGGGCCAGGTGCTGGGCGGCGCGATGTCGCGCGACGGCTTCTTCGGCCGGATCGAGAAGACACGGCGCGCCGACCCCTGGGCACGCCCCGGTGCCAGCCCGAGCCCCTGGGGCGGCAGCGGCGGCGGCGATTTCCGCACCGGTGGCTCGATCGGGGGCGGCGGCGGGTTCAAGACCGGCGGCGGGTTCTGATATCATCCGCCGCGTGCGTTGACCGACGATATGACTTGCCGCCCTACACCACCTCGCTCGCCGGCACCGCCAGCGCGTCGAGCACGGCGATCCCCTGCCCTTCCGGCAGGATCGCCAGCGGGTTGATCTCGGCCTGAAGAATGTCGGGCATGTGCGCAAGCCGCGAGAAGCACGCGACGGCGTGGGCAAGGGCTGCGAGATCGCCGCGCGGCAGGCCGCGATAGCCGCGCACGCCGGCCAGGCCCTTCACCCCGACGATCATCTCCATCGCTTCGGCATCGTCGACCGGTGCCAGCCGCAGCACCGCATCGGCATGGATCTCGGTCAGCACGCCGCCGGTGCCCAGCACCACCACCGGCCCGACCTGCGGATCGCGGCGGAAGCCCAGGATCGCCTCGGCCAGCGGCTTCACCATCGGCGCCACCAGCACGCCCGTGATATGCGCCTCGGGCCGATGCTGGCGCACGCGGCGCACCATCGCGACGATCGCGTCGGAATAGGTCGCCCCGGTCAGCCCCAGCGCCACGCCGCCGACCTCGGTCTTGTGCGGGATGTCGGGCGAGACGATCTTCACCGCCACCGGGAACGGCAGCGGGCACGGCGCGCCGGGGCGGATGGTTTCCGCCTCGACCACCGCGAACGGTGACTCGATGCCAAGCGCTGCGAACAGTTTCCTCGCCCCTGCCTCGTCCAGCACGGCGCCGGCGCGGGGCAGCACGATCGCCGGTGCCGGGGCACGCGGCGCCCGCCAGTCGAGCCAGGCGCGGATCGCCTCGGCGCAGGATTCCGGGGTGCGGAAGGCGGCGATCCCGGCCGCGGCCAGCAGCCGCAACGAGGCGTCGGCCTGGGGTGCCAGGAACACCGCCAGCGGCTTGCCGGCGCGGGGTGCCGCGACGATGCCGGCCAGCGCATCCTGCGGCCGGAACTGCGCCGACGACCCGATCACCGCGACCGTGGCATCGGTATGCGATGCCGCCTGCAGCTCGGCCAGCACCGCTTCCACCAGCTCGGGCCGGGTGCCGGCCAGGGTCATGTCGGTGAGCGGCGCGTCGGAAACCGCTACGCCCTTCGCGGCGAGCCGCGCGATCATCGCCGGCGTCGGGCCACGGGCGGTGATGGCGAACGTGCCCAGGCGGTCGACCACCATCGCGCCGCCGCCGCCGGTACTGGTCATCACGCTGACCGCGCGGCGGCGCGAGGCGGGAGGGCGCCTGCCGACCAGCATCGGCGCGATCTCGATCAGCGTCTCCAGCATGTCGACGCGCAGGATGCCGCAGTCGCGGAAGTAGGCATCCGCCGCGACATCGCTGCCGGCGATCGCGCCGGTATGGGTCGCGGCCAGCGCCGCACCTTCGTTCGACCTGCCGAGCTTGTAGGCGATGATCGGCTTGCCCTTCGCGTGCGCCGCCCGCGCCGCTGCCGCCAGCCGATCGGCATCGCGGATGGTTTCGAGAAACAGCAGGATCGCCTGGGTTTCGGCGTCCTCGACCAGCAGCGAAGCGATCTCGCCCGCGGTCAGGTCGGCCTCGTTGCCGGTGCCTGCCATCTTCGCGAAGCCGATGCCGCGCGCGAGCCCCCGGCTCAGCAGCGTTCCCATGACGGAGCCGGAATGCGAGACCACGGAAAGCCCGCCGGGCGCAAGCGGCGGTGCTGCCTCGAGTGCCGCGTTCACGCACAGCATGGTGCGCGCGTGGAAATCCATCACGCCCATGCTGTTGGGACCGAGCAGCCTGATTTTCCCGCGCGCCAGCGCGGCAAGGCGAGCCTGCAGCGCGCGCCCCTCCCCGCCTGCCTCGGCGAAGCCGTCGGCGAGGATGGTGGCAACCGGAATGCCGGCGTCGATGCAGTCGGCCAGCGCCTGCTCGACACGGGCGGTGCCGACCAGGATGAAGGCGTGGTCAACCGGGCCAGGCAGTGCCGCGAGCGACCCGAAGCTGGGCTCGCCGAGCACGGCGGCCGCGTTGGGATTGACCGGATAGAGCGTGCCGGAAAATCCGTGGCGGCGCAGATAGAGCTGGGCACGCGCCGACAGGCGCGAAGCGTCGGCGCTGGCGCCGACCAGCGCCACCCGGCGCGGGCTCAGCAGCTGGGCGGCCAGGCTCATTTCCCGGGTCTCATTTCGTAACACTCATTTCCCGGGGCGCTGGCTGAAGGCGCGCCCGAACACGCCCTCGGCGATGCGGTTCTTCATCATCTCAAGGCTGCCGCCGGCGATCATCCAGCCGCGCGTCTTGCGCACGCAATACTCGATCAGCAGGTCCTGCGAATAGCCGGTGCCGCCCATCACCTGCATCGCCTCGTTGGCGGCGAGCCAGCCCGCCTGGTTGCAGGCATACTTGGCGATCGCCACGTCCTGGGCGTCGGGCAGGCCGCGATCGGCGCGCACGGCGGCGCGGTACAGCAGCAGCTGCGCCGCATCGAGCGCCACCCGCATCTCCGAGAACTTCCACTGCAGTCCCTGGAACTCCATCAGTTTCCTGCCGAACTGGCGGCGCGTCGCGGCGTGCTCCCTGGCCGCGGCGAAGCAGTATTCGCCGAGTGCCCGCGCCCGCGCCGCATTGCCCGTGCGCTCGACATTGAAGCCGGCGATCTGGCGGCGGAACCCGCCTTCCTTCAGCAGCACGTTGCCGGGCGGGATGAAGACGTCGTCGAAATAGAGCGCGCACCAGTCCTCGCCGTTCATGTAGCGCGACGGCTGGCCGAGCCGGAAGCCCTGCATGCCGCGCTCGACGATGACGCTGCCGATGCCGTCGGTGCCCGGGCCGAAGCGGCAATAGACCAGGAAGATCGCGGCATCCTCGGTGTTGCTGGTGAACAGCTTTCCGCCGTTCAGGCGGAAGCCCTCGCCGTCGGGCGTGCACCGGCTGGCAAGGTCGGTCAGCGCGCTGCCGGCATCGGGTTCCGTCATGGCGACCGCGGCGATCGCCTCGCCACGCAGCAGCGGGCCGAAGCAGCGCGCCTTCTGCTCAGGCGTCGCGTATTCGGCGAGGGTTCGGAAGGCGCCGAAATTGCCGGCCTGGAACACGTCCGCGCTGCGCGGGCAGACCATCGCGATCGCCTCGATCGCGAGCACCGCGTCCAGCAGCGTGCCGCCGGCGCCGCCGTCCGCCTCGGCCAGCATCAGGCCGAACAGCCCCTGGTCCGCCATGAGTTTCGCGACATCCCAGGGAAAGTGCGGATCGTGCGCGCGGGCAAGGGCACCCTTCGCAAGATGCGCCTCGGCAAAGCGGCGCACGCTCTCCTGGAAGGCGCGCTGCGGCTCGGGCAGCTCGAAATCCATCGACCTGGTCAGACCGGGTCCCAGCTGAACACGTCGGCCGAGCGGTCGAGCTTGTAGAAATGCGGCCGCAGCGCCGGGATCGCGTGCTCGGCGATGGTCTCGGCGGTCCATCCCTCGTTCCGCTGCACGGTGCGCACCGGCCGGTGCTGGCCGAAGAAGATGATCTCGTTGTTGCGCACGCCGAAGATCTGGCCGGTGACGTCGCGCGCCCTGTCGGAAGCGAGGAAGACCGCCATCGGCGCGATCTTGTCGGGCGTCATCGCCTTCAGCTTCGCCACCCGCGCTGCCTGTTCGGGCGTGTCGGTGGGGATGGCGCCGATCATCCGGCTCCAGGCGAAGGGGGCGAGCGCGTTCGAGCGCACGCCGAAGCGCGCCATGTCGAGCGCGATCGATTTCGACAGCCCGACGATGCCGAGTTTCGCGGCGGCATAGTTGGCCTGGCCGAAATTGCCGATCAGGCCGCTGGTCGAGGTCATGTGCACGAACGCGCCCGAGCCCTGCTCGCGGAACAGGGGGGCGGCGGCGCGGCTGACGAAGAACGAGCCGTTGAGGTGCACGCCGAGGACGGCGTTCCAGTCCTCCGGCGTCATCTTGTGGAAGATCACATCGCGCAGGATGCCGGCATTGTTGACCACGATGTCGAGCCGGCCGAACGCCTCGATCGCGGTCTTCACGATCCGCTGCGCGGCATCCCACTCGGCCACGGTCTCGCCGTTCAGCACCGCCCTGCCGCCTGCCTGGGTGATCAGGCCGACGGTCTCCTCGCCCGGATGCCTGTCGGCGCCCTCGCCGGTGACCGAGGCGCCGAGGTCGTTGACCACCACCGCGGCGCCCTGGCGTGCCATTTCAAGCGCGATCTCGCGCCCGATGCCGCGCCCCGCGCCGGTGACGATCGCGACCTTGTCCTGAAGCATCATGGCGGGCGGCTCCCCTGGTTTGGGCGTTGCGCCGTTCTAGCGCGTGATCGCTTCAGATTGAAGCGATCAGGCGCTGCAAGCCTTTGTTTGGGTGCGTGATTCACGTCTCCGGCGATGCCGCCTCCGACGATCACGCACCAGGCGGTGCTCAGTGTCCCGTGAAGGCCGGCTTGCGCTTGTGCAGGAAGGCAGCAATCCCCTCGCGATAGTCGGCGCCGAGGCCGAGGCTGCCCTGCGCCGCCGCCTCGTGCTCGAGCTGGGTGGCAAGGTCGGTGGCAGGGGCGCGGTCGAGCAGCTGGCGGCTCGCCCGGAAGCTCGCGGTCGGCCCGGCGGCAAGGCGCCTGGCCAGCGCGCCCGCTTCGTCGAGCAGCTGGGCATCCTCGACCATGCGGTGGATCAGGCCCCAGGCTTCCGCCTGCGCCGCCGGCACCGGTTCCGCCAGCAGCAGCATCGCCGCCGCCCTGGCGCGGCCGACCAGGTGCGCGAGGAAGAACGAGCTGCCGGCGTCCGGCCCGAGGCCGATGCGCGCGAACGCCATCAGGAACGAGGCCGAGCGCGCCGCCAGCACCAGGTCGCAGGAGAGCGCGAACGCCGCCCCCGCCCCGGCGGCGGCGCCGTTCACCGCCGCGATGGTGGGAAACGGCAGCGCCCGCATCGCCAGGATCAGCGGGTTCAGCCGCCGCCGCAGCCCATCGGCAAGGTCGGGTGCCGGTGTCGCCGGATCAGCCAGCTCGCGCCGTTCATTCAGGTCCTGGCCGGCACAGAAGCCCCGCCCCGCCCCGGTCAGCAGCAGCGCCCGGCTGCCCCTCGCCACCGCCTCCCCGAGCGCCGCCGCGAGCTCGGCGTGCATCGCCTGCGTGAAGGCGTTCAGCCGCTCGGGACGGTTCAGCGTGAGCGTGAACACGCCGCCTTCCAGCGCCGTCGTCAGCGTTGCGTAGGCCATGCCCGCCCCTCCTTCGCTGCCCGAGGGTTGCGGGCGCGCGGGGCACCCGTCAAACCGATACAGGTTCGTCGCCCCGGGTGCTTGACTTCGCCGGGTCGCGGGCGCATCTCCAATCCGGACGAGCCAAGTCCGGATTGGCGCGGCGCCGGCATCGCCGGCGGCAGCCACCCGGGCGCGGGGCGTGCGTTGCGGGGCGAGCAGGCGGAACATGGTGCGGCTTTCGAAACTGTCCGATTACGCCGTGGTCGTGCTGACACGGCTTGATGCGACGCCGGCGGGCGCGGTGCAGACCGCACCCGGCATCGCGCATGCGACCGGGATCACGGAACCGACGGTGGCCAAGGTCCTGAAGCAGCTCGGCCAGGCCGGGCTGGTCGCCTCGACCCGCGGCGCGCGCGGCGGCTATGCGCTGGCCCGCCCGCTTTCGCAGCTGTCGATCGCCGATGTGATCGAAGCGGTCGATGGGCCGGTGGCGCTGACCGCCTGTGTCGATGGCGCGACGCATGTGTGCGAATGCGAGGATGCCTGCCAGGTGCGCGGTCGCTGGGACATGGTGAACGACACCATCCGCCGGGCGCTGGCCGCGATCACGCTGGCCGACATGATGCAGGACCGGCCGGCCCCCGGCCCGCGCCGCCCGCCCGCCGGCGATGTCGCCAGGCGCGATCGCGGCCAGCGCCTGCCGGCCGCCGCCGCCGAATAGCCCACGCCCTTTCCAGGAGCGCAGCACCCGATGCCTGCCGTTGCCGAAACCCTCGATACCGTCCGCACCGCCGCCGAGGCGGGCTACAAGTACGGGTTCGAGACCGAGATCGAGATGGATCTCGCGCCGAAGGGCCTGAACGAGGACATCATCCGCCTGATCTCGTCGCGCAAGCGCGAGCCTTCCTGGATGCTGGAATGGCGGCTGAAGGCGTTCCGGGCCTGGCAGTCGATGGTCGAGCCGACCTGGGCGGCAGTGAAATACCCGCCGATCGACTACCAGGATGTGCATTACTACGCCGCACCGAAGAAGCCGGCGCTGAAGACCATGGACGAGGTCGACCCCGAGCTGCTGCGCACCTTCGAGAAGCTCGGCGTGCCGCTGTCGGAGCGCGCGGCGCTGGCCGGCGTCGCGGTGGATGCGGTGTTCGACAGCGTCTCGGTCGCGACCACCTTCCGCGAGAAACTGTCGGCCAAGGGCATCATCTTCTGCCCGATCAGCGAGGCCGTGCGCGAACACCCGGAGCTGGTACAGAAATATCTCGGCAGCGTGGTGCCGACCGGTGACAATTTCTTCGCCGCCCTGAACAGCGCGGTATTCACCGACGGCTCGTTCGTCTGGATCCCCAGGGGCGTGCGCTGCCCGATGGAGCTCTCCACCTATTTCCGCATCAACGCCCGCAACACCGGCCAGTTCGAGCGCACGCTGATCATCGCCGAGGAAGGCGCGAGCGTCTCCTACCTGGAGGGCTGCACCGCGCCGATGCGCGACGAGAACCAGCTGCACGCCGCGGTGGTCGAGCTGGTGGCGCTGGGCGAGGCCAGCATCAAGTACAGCACGGTGCAGAACTGGTATCCCGGCGATGCGGAAGGGCGGGGCGGCATCTATAACTTCGTCACCAAGCGCGGTGCCTGCCGCGGCGCCAGGTCCAAGATCTCGTGGACGCAGGTCGAGACCGGCAGCGCCATCACCTGGAAATACCCCTCCTGCATCCTGCAAGGGGAAGG
>JADYYZ010000465.1 GCA_020853405.1 Acetobacteraceae bacterium | reverse complement strand
GCGACGTGCCGTTCTTCGCGATCGCCGATGCCGACTGGCTGGGCGGCATCGACCGCAACGTGCCGCTGGCGCGGATCGCGCGGCCCGACCAGGCAACCGCCGCGTTCCGGGCCGCCGCCCCTGTGCTGCACCTGCCGCTCTGCCGCCCTGCGGTGCCGGGCCGACCCGATCCCGCCAACGCGCCGGCGATCCTCGGCTCGATCGAACGCGCGGTCGGCTTCGCGATGGCCGGCGAGGTCGCCGCGGTGGTGACCAGCCCGATCCAGAAATCGAGCCTCTATGAGGCCGGATTCCGCCATCCCGGCCACACCGAGTGGCTCGCCGAACTGACCCATGCCGCCGGCCCGCCGGTGATGATGCTCGCCTCGCCGGCGCTCCGGGTGGTGCCGGTCACGGTGCACCTTGCGCTTGCACGCGCGATCGCGACGCTTTCCGCCGCGGCGATCGTCGCGACCGCGCGCATCACCGCGGCGGCACTGCGGGGCGATTTCGCCATCGCCGAGCCGCGGCTCGCGATCGCCGGCCTCAACCCGCACGCCGGCGAAGCCGGCGCGATGGGAGAGGAGGATTCCCGGATCATCGCACCCGCGGTTGCCCAGCTGCGCAGCGAAGGGATCGGCGCGCGCGGGCCGCTGCCGCCCGACACCATGTTCAGCCCGCGCGCGCGCAAAGGCTACGATGCGGCGATCTGCATGTACCACGACCAGGCGCTGATCCCGCTGAAGACGCTCGACATGGACGGCGGCGTGAACGTGACGCTCAATCTGCCGATCGTGCGCACCAGCCCCGACCACGGCACCGCGCTGGATATCGCCGGGCGCAACATGGCCGACCCGGGCAGCGTGATCGCTGCGATCTGGATGGCCGCCGAGATTTCCGAGGCACGGGCGCGGAGGAACAGGTGACACTTCGGCTTGGCATCAACATCGACCACGTGGCGACGCTGCGCAACGCGCGTGGCGGCAGCTGGCCGGACCCCGCGCTGGCGGCGAAGGCGGCACGCGACGGCGGCGCCGACGGCATCACCATCCATCTGCGCGAGGACCGCCGCCATATCCGCGACGCCGACCTCGCCGCGATCCGGGCGGCGACGACGCTGCCGATCAATCTCGAGATGGCGGCAACCGCGGAGATGCAGGCGATCGCGCTGGAGTTCCTGCCGCACGCCGCCTGCATCGTGCCCGAGAAGCGTTTCGAGGTGACGACCGAAGGCGGGCTTGACGTGGCCGGCAAGGAAGGCGCGCTGCGGCCGCTGGTGCGGGCGCTTTCCGCCGCCGGCATCCGCGTCTCGATGTTCATCGACCCCGATCCCCGCCAGGTCGCTGCCTCGGCCGCGATCGGGGCGCAGGCAGTCGAGCTGCACACCGGCCGCTATTGCGACGCCGCCGGCAGCGAGCGCGCCGCCGAGCTCGATCGCCTGCTGAGGGCGGCGAAGGCGGTGGCGGCAACCGGCATGGAATGCCACGCCGGGCACGGGCTTTCCTACGACACGGTCGGCGCGGTCGCGGCGATCGCGGAGATCATCGAGCTCAATATCGGCCACTTCCTGATCGGTGCTGCGCTGTTCGATGGCCTCGTGCCGGTGGTCGCGAAGATGAAGGCGCTGATGGCGGCGGCCCGGGCCTAGGCCGCGGCCCGGCGCGCTCAGGCCCGCTCCACGCGCGTGAGCCAGCAGCCAGGCTTCGCGGTGTGGATGTTGACGAAGGCGACGCGCGGATCACCGAGCCGCTGGCGCAGCGGCGCTTCCGCCTCCTGCCCCGGAACGACGATGCCGAGATCGTAGAGGCACATGCCGTCCGCGTCGTAGTGGCGCAGCGACACCAGCGGATTCTCCCGCACCGTTTCGGGCAGCGCATCCTCGATGGCAGCGTGCGGGCAGTCGCCCGCGTGCAGGAACACCGGCGAGGGTGTCCAGTACGGACCGCCCGGCAGCGGCAGGTCCCAGCTGGCCAGCAGCATCTCCTCGCCGAGACGGCCAAGGCGCAGGCAGTGGCGGCACGGGAAGCCGGGCCGATCGACGATGCGGCCGAGAATCTTCCCGCCGCGGTCATCGCGCCGGGTGGTGCGGAACCGCGCCGCACTGGCGCTGTCCATCGCGAGACACATGAACTGGCTCATGCGGCGCATCCTGGCACCGCAGCGCGGCCGTGCGCGCCGCGCATCTTGCGGCGAATGCCAGCCCAGCCCCGCGGTGATGGCGGCTACACCCTCGTTACGGAAGTGTGCTAATCCTCGGTCCGGGCCACCAGGGCGGGAGCGTGCGATGAACCTCGATGCGATGCGTGCCACGAACCGGGTCTTCGAGGAGGAGGTGGTCGCAAAGGGCGACTTCGCGGCACTCGATCGCGTCTATGCCAGCGACGCCTGCATCCTGCCGCCCGGTGCCCCGATGATTTCCGGGCGCGAGGCGATCCGCGCCTACTGGAAGGCGGCCGCGGCAGCCCTTCAGGCCAGGGCGCTGCGCCTCGTCACCATCGAGGCCCGGCAGGAGGGCCAGGCGATCATCGAGATCGGGCGCGCCGAGGTCGACACCACGGCCGGCGCCAATGCGCTGGAGATCAAGTACGTCGTGGTCTGGCGCCAGGAGGGCGGCCTCTGGCGCTGGCAGATCGACATCTGGAACGCGAACGGCTGAGGCGCCGGCACCCCGGCGCACGACGGTGCAACCTTCGTGCGCCAGGTATCATGCGTCAGCGCGTCCGTTCGAACGCGTAGGCGATCGCGCCATCGAGCGCGCGGCGGATCGCGCAGTCGGGGAAGATGCGCAAGGCATCGCGGGCGATGTCGCCGTAGTGGCGCGCGCGCGCGATGGTGTCACGCAGCGCGCCGTGCTTCTCCAACAGCGCCATCGCCTCCGGCAGGTCCGCCTCGGTCTGGGCTTCGGGGGTTTCCATCACCCGCTTCCAGAACGCACGCTCGGCGGCATCGCCGCGGCGGAACGCCAGCAGTACCGGGAGCGTGATCTTGCCCTCGCGGAAATCGTCGCCGACCGTCTTGCCGAGCAGCACCTGGCTCGCCGCGTAGTCCAGCACGTCATCGGCGAGCTGGAAGGCGATGCCAAGATTGAGGCCGAACGCCTCCAGCGCCCGTTCCTCCGCCCGCGGGCGGTCGGCCACCACGGCGCCGATCCGGCAGGCGGCGGCGAACAGGGCGGCGGTCTTGCAGCGGATCACCTCCAGATACTGTTCCTCGCTGGAGCCGGTATCGTTGGCGGTCACCAGCTGCAGCACCTCGCCCTCGCTGATCGTGGCCGAGGCGCGCGAGAGAATCGCAAGCACCGCGATCGAGCCGTCCTCGACCATCAGTTCGAAGGCGCGGCTGAACAGGAAGTCGCCGACCAGCACCGAGGCCTTGTTGCCGAACACCGCGTTGGCGCTGGCCAGACCCCGGCGCAGCTGCGATTCATCGACCACGTCGTCGTGCAGCAGCGTCGCGGTGTGGATGAACTCGACGCAGGCGGCGAGGTTGACCGCCCGGCCGCCCTCGTGGCCGCAGAGTTTCGCGCTGGCGAGCGTCAGCAGCGGCCTCAGCCGCTTGCCGCCGGCCTGCACGAGATGCGCAGCCAGGCGGGGGATCAGCTCAACCGGGCTCTGCATGCGGAGCACGATCACGCGGTTGGTCGCGTCGAGTTCGGCGCGCACCAGCGAGGTCAGATGCGTGATCGCATCCTCGCGCCCGTGATCCAGGTTGACGACGACGCCCAACAACCTCTCCGCGCTTGACCTTCCGTGTCCCTGGCACAGGATATCGGCCAGGCCGGAACATCGGTCAACGCCCTTGAGCGCAGCACCGGAAGCGAGGGATGGCGCGATGCGGATACTGCTGCGCGAGACCGACCCGATCCGCATGGGGTTCCTGGTTCTGCTGCTGCGCGAAGGCGGCATCGAGGCCGAGGTGCTGGATCGGGCGACCAGCCAGGCGCTGGGCGGGCTCCCCGCACTGCCGATGCGGCTTGCGGTCGCCGAGCACGATGCCGCGCGCGCCCTGCGGCTGCTGCGCGACGCGGGCGAGCTGCCCGCCAGCCGCGATCCCGGATGAGTGGCACAAGCGATGACAGGCTGCTGGGCGGGCGCATCCGGTTCCGCCAGCCGGTCCGAGGTTACCGCGCCGCGATCGATCCCGTGTTGCTGGCCGCTTCGGTGCCTGCCCGCCCCGGTGAGGCGGTGCTGGAGGCGGGAACCGGCGCCGGCGCCGCGGCGCTCGCCCTGCTTGCGCGGCTGCCGGAAATCCGCCTGACCGGTATCGAGATCGACCCGGTGCTGGCAGCGCTGGCACGCGACAACGCCGTTGCCAATGGCATGCAGGGCCGCCTGGACGTGATCGAGGCGGACATCCTCGCGGTTCAGAGCGGCCGCTTCGCGCACGCGCTCGCCAACCCGCCGTTCCAGCCGCACGGCAGCGGCAGCGAATCACCGCTGCCTGGCCGCAGGCGGGCCGATCGGGAGCCGGCGCCCGGAATGCTGGCGGCCTGGACGGCAGCGCTGTCGCGGCGGCTGCTGCCGCGCGGCAGCCTGACGCTGGTGCTGCCGGCGGCACGGCTTTCGGCGTGCCTCGCCGGCTGCCGTGCCGCGGGACTTGGCGCGATCGCGGTGCTGCCGGTCGCACCGCATGCCGGCCAGGCGGCCGGGCGCATCCTGGTGCAGGGAAGGAAGTCGGCACGCGGCCCCGACCGGCTGCTGGCCCCTTTGGTGCTGCACGCGGCAGATGGCGGCTTCACGCCCGAGGCGGTGCGCGTGCTGCGCGATGGCGAGGCGCTGGTGATCTGACTCGGCGAAGAACTTCTGCCGAGATCAACCTGCCCCTGGCCTGCCGCAATCCCTCCGTTCTCCCGACAATCATGGCAGCCATGCTGCGTGGAATGGAGGGACACAGCATGTCGATCCTGCGGAATGCGGCAACGGCAGCACTGGCGCTGGGGCTGGTCGCAGCTTTTTCGGCCCCGGCCGATGCGGGCGACGGGCGGCGCGGCTACCACCATCGCCACTGGGGGGGGCCGCCCGGCCATTGGGTGCATCCGCAATACGGCCCGTCCTACTGGGCGCCGCCGCGGTTCCGCCCGCCGCCGGTGTATTATCGCCCGCCGGTCTACATGCCGCCGCCGGTCTACATGCCGCCGCCGGCGATGTACTATCCGGCCGTGCCCGCCTACCCGGTCTATCCCGGCTATGGCGGCCCGCGCGGCGGCGTCAGCCTGGGGCTGCAGATTCCGCTCTACTAGGCGCCGGCACCGGCCGCGTTCAGGCCTGCGCCGTTCAGGCCTGCGCCGTTCAGGCCTGCGCCGTTCAGGCCTGCGCCGTTCAGGCCTGCGCGCGCGCCTCCTCGGGCACGGCGTAGCGGGTTTCCAGCGCGCGCACCTCGTCCATGCCAAGCAGCGCGTTGAAGGCGGCGAAGCTCGGCAGATCCTCCCTCAGGCCCTCGGTGCTGCCCGACGCCTTCAGCCGCACCAGCATCGCGCGTGCCCCCGCCAGCGCCGCGTACAGCACATAGTTCGGATAGATCGCGATGCGGAAATTCAGCGCCGCCAGCCGCGGTACCGGCAGATGCGGGGTCTTGCCGCTGGTGCTCATGTTGAACAGTTGCGGCACCGGCAAGCCGTGCCCGATGCGCTCGATCTCGGCCTCGCTGCGCGGGGCTTCAACGAAGGTGATGTCGGCACCTGCCGCGGCGTAGGAAGCCGCGCGCTCGATCGCGGCCGACAGCCCCTCGACCGCCAGCGCGTCGGTGCGGGCGATGATCTGCAGGTCGGGGTCGGTGCGCGCATCGAGCGCCGCCCGGATCTTGGCCTGCATCTCGCCGGCCGCGATCAGCCGCTTGCCGGCGAAATGGCCGCAGCGCTTGGGACTGACCTGGTCCTCGATATGCAGGGCGGCAACGCCTGCCCGCTC
>JADYYZ010000464.1 GCA_020853405.1 Acetobacteraceae bacterium | reverse complement strand
TATGCCGCACTGCACCCATACTTCAGTCATCAAGAAACACAGAAATCGAACACGAAGGCTGAATTCGTTTCTGACTACTGACCAGTTGCTGCGTTGGCAGCGCAAGTTCCGGTTCATAGCCGGAAAACAGGGTCTTCGGACCCTTCGTCTCCCAGACGTGAAGCCTCCCTGTTTGACTGGGGGCCGGTGAATAACCGGCCCCCTCTTTCTTTGCGCCAACCCCACTTCGATCAGCGCATTACAACGCAGGCCAGTTCCGGGCGCCGCCTGGACTTCCGTGCAGGAATTCTGCTGCATGCACGGACCGGTTGCGGCACGCGGCGCGCACCGAGAATACTGGCGCCGGCCCTCGTACTGCCGTTCCCGATGACTACCATGGCTGCAATCTTTGGTTGCAGACGATGGTATAGATTTCTCTGGCCGGCGAACTTTAAGACTTGTAACGTAACCGTGTGGCGACTGATCGGTTTGCAACCTGGATTCGGGGGCTGGCCCGCCGTACCGGCGCGGCCGAAACGGGGGGCGATACGTTTTCCCTGCCTGGTCGGGTTGAGATCCGTGCCTGCGTCGATGGCGAGGATGAGCGGGCCTGTGTCGCGGCGCACCTGCGCGCGTGGCAGCTGGCCGGCATCGCGCCCGCAGCGACCGCGGTGATCGCCGGCCGTGGCGAGGTTGCCGCGGCGGTGGCGGGCACGGCAGCAGGGGCTGGCGTGCGGGTGGGCGAGATCGGCATCACCGATGTCTCGGGCCTGCGCGCGCTGGCGCTGGTCGGCTGCGACGCACGCTTCTCCGTCTCCGAGGGCGACGGATTCGTGATTCCGCCGCACGAGCGCGAGACGATCCTGCCGGTCGTGCGCGCCTGTTCGGCACCGCGCGAGCATCTGCTGATCACCTGGCGTGGTCGCCCGGCGACGCTGTTCGGCGCGCTCGCCGAGGAATAGAGAGCCGCTACCCTTCCAACCCAGGCATCCAGGGCAGATCGGTCGCCTCGGGCGTGGCGCCGGCCGCGGTCAGCATCGCATGCACCTGGCCGCGATGGTGGGTCTGGTGGTTGAACAGGTGGGTGACCGCGATCCAGCGCGGGCGCGCCATCTCGCGCTGCGAGGCGCCACTGAACCACCGCAGCTCGCCTTCCAGCGCCGCACCATCGAGGCGCCCCGCCCAGGCAATGATGCGCGCATCGGCATCGATCCGGGCGGCTGCCAGCGCCTCGAACTCCTCGATCAGCGCCGTGCTGCCCTTGATCCCGGTCGCCGGCCTTTCCCAGCCATCGAAGCGGCTCATCCACACGCGGTCCGCCCACAGCAGGTGGTTCAGCGTGCCATGGATCGTGCCGAAGAACGCACCGCGATCCTGCCTGCGCGCGTCGTCGGAGAGGGTCGCGGCGGCGGCATAGAGCGAGCGGTTCTGCCAGGCGTTGTAGTCGGCCATCAGCCGCACCCAGGCCGGCGAGATCATCCGGCGAGCCGCTTGTACAAGAGAACCGCGGGTTCCAGCGTCGCGCCGTCCGCACCCAGCGCGTAGTCGGGGATGGAGCCGACCTCGATCCAGCCTTCGCCGCGATACAGTGCCTCGGCCCCGTCGCCGAGGCGGGTATCGAGCAGCAGCAGCGTGCGGGCGTGCGCGCGCGCCGCCTGTTCCGCCTTGGCCAGCAGCGCGCGCGCGATGCCGTGGCGGCGGAAGGCGGGGTGCACCAGCATCTTCACGAGGTCGGCCCGGTGCGGCTGGTTCTCGTTCGCGGGGAAGGCGAGCTGCACGGTGCCCGCCAGCACGCCCTCGCTCCAGGCCGCCAGCAGCAGCTTCCTGCCGCGCGCGACATCCGAAGCGACGGCCTCCCAGAAATGCCGCGCCTTGCTCCGCTTCAGCGGCGCCCGGAACGAGACCGAGGCGCCGTCATTGACGCAGGCGATCAGGATCTCGGCCAGCCGGCGTTCGGCGCTGGCGGCGGCCGCGGCGTCCAGAACCTCGACCACCAGTCCCATGATCGGCTTGGTGTAGCGGAACTCCAGCGACTTCGAGAGGTCGTCGAGCACCCGGATGCTGCCCGATCGCACATAGGAGTGCTTTTCGTAGAAGCGGTGCGCGGCCTCGAAGCGCGTATCGGTCCAAAGCACGATGCGGGCGGCGCCCTGGGCGCCGGCATGCGCCTCCGCCCCCGAAAGCAGGCGACCCGCCAGGCCGCTGCCGCGATGCGCGCGATCGACATACATGCGCCCGATCTCCCAGGCGCGGTCCGCGCCCAGCGGCCAGGCCCCGACCATGCCGACGAGCTTGCCCGCGCCATCCTCGGCCGCCCACAGCCGGCCGCCCTTGGCGCCGACATGGGTGGCGAGCGCGCGGAGCTCCGGCACCTCGCCATCGAGGTCCATCACGCAGCCGGGATACTCGCTCCAGCAGGCAGCGATCAGCGCGATGAAGCCGGCCGCGTCGGCATCGCGGCCGCCGCGGATCACTGCCGCCGGCGCGCCTATTTCAGCCCGCGGCAGAAGGTCTGGATGCGGCTGCATGCCTCGCGCAGGCTTTCGGTGTCGGTGGCGTAGCTGATGCGGATATAGGGGCTCATGCCATAGGCGGCGCCATGCACGACGCCGACATGCTGTTCATCGATCAGCGCCATCGAGAAATCGAAGTCGGTTTCGAGCTTGCGCCCCCCCGCGGTGGTCTTGCCGAGGCAGCCGGCGATGTTCGGGTAGACATAGAAGGCGCCTTCCGGCTTGTGGCAGCTCATGCCGGGCGCCTGGCTGATCATCTCCACCACCAGGTCGCGGCGCTGCTTGTAGATGGCGGCCCTTTCGGCCACCAGGTCCTGCGGGCCGTCGAGCGCCGCCGCAGCCGCCGCCTGGCCAACGGTGGAGATGCCGCTGGTCGCCTGGCCCTGGACATTGACCATCGCCTTGATCAGATCCCTCGGCCCGCCCGCGAAGCCGACGCGCCAGCCGGTCATCGCGTAGGTTTTCGACGCACCGTTCACGGTCAGCGCACGCTCGCGCAAGCCCGGCTCGACCGCGGCGATGGTGCAGAACTCGAACCCGTCATAGACCATGTGCTCGTACATGTCGTCGGACAGCACCCAGACATGCGGGTGCTTCAGCATCACCTTGCCGATCGCGGCCATCTCGGCACGGGAGCAGGCGGCCCCGGTCGGGTTGTTCGGGAAATTGAGGATCAGCCACTTGGTCCTGCTGGTGATGGCCGCGTCGAGATCCTCGGGGCGGAGCTTGAAGCCGTTGTTCTGCGGGCAGTTGACGAACACCGGCTTGCCGCCGGCGAGCTTCGCCATGTCGGCATAGGAAATCCAGTACGGGGCGGGGATGATCACCTCGTCACCAGGGTCGACCGTCGCCATCAGGGCATCGAAGATGATCTGCTTGCCGCCATTGGCGACCATGATCTCGTCCGGCGCGTAGTCGAGGCCGTTGTCGCGCTTGAACTTGCGCTGGATCGCCTGCTTCAGCGCCTTGGTGCCGTCCTGCGGCGGATACTTCGTGTCGCCGGCCAGCGCCGCCTGGTGGGCGGCCTCGATCGCGTGGCGGGGCGTGTCGAAATCCGGCTCGCCCACGGCCAGGCTGATCACCTTGATGCCCTTCTCGGCAAGGGCGCGGGCACGCGCGGTCATCTTCACCGAGGCGGCGACCTCGACATCCTTCAGGCGACTGGCCAAGGCTGGTTTCAGGGGTGCGTGCATGTCGGGTCCCCGGCTGGCGGAAAGGCGCAACCTAGCCGCCGGCGGCCGCCGGTCAAGCCGGGGCTTGCACGGCAGGCCGGCCCGCAGCAGGCGCCGGCGAGCACGACCGGCGCGGCAGTGCCCTCACCACCCGGCTGCGATGCCGACGATCACGGTGCCCCAGATGGTCAGCAGGATATTGCCGACCGGGTAGGCGGGCGTATAGCCCAGCACCGCGACCGGGCTTGCCGACCGCTCCTGCACCGCTGCCATGGCCGCGGTCACCGTCTGCGCGCCGGCAACCGCGCCCAGGGCCAGCACGGCGTTCATCCGCAGCAGGTAGATGCCGACGGCGGTGCCGACCAGAGGCGGCACCAATGTCACCACGATGCCGCCCAGGAATAGCCCGATGCCGGCTTCGATCAGGGCACTGACAAAGGTCGGGCCCGCCTGCAACCCGATCATGGCGACGAAGGCGGCAAGGCCGAGCGCGGTCATCAGCGAGACCGCGCCATCCGGGATCCGCCCGAACATCGGATAGACCGTGCGCAGATGGCCGACGACGAGGCCCGCAAGCAGCGTGCCGACGCTGGTGCTGAGCGAGATCTGCATGCCGCCGATGCTGACCGTGGCCAGCACGCCGACCACGCCGCCCAGGAAGATCGCAACACCGAGCACGACGAAGTCGGTGGCGGCGACCGGCGCGATCACGGTGCCGATCCGGCCGACGCGCCTGGCAAGGATCGATTCCGCGCCCGAGACACGCAGGATGTCGCCCCGCTGAAGCACGAGGCCGGGTGCGATCGGCAATGCCTCCTCGCCGCGATGGACGCTGCGCAGATAGACGCCGCGGGTCCAGTCCTGCCCTGCGATCTCGGCAAGCGGGCGGCCCGCGATCGCGCGGCTGGTCAGCAGCACGTCGGCGATACTGACCGGGAAGTCGAGCAGCTCCTGGTCCTCGACCTCCTCGGCGCCGGCCCCCAGGAGACCGACCAGAACCTCGCGCCGGCCGGAGATCGCGATCACGTCGCCGGCCTGAAGCACCAGGCCAGGGGCGCTTTCCAGGATTGCCCCGGCGCGGCGCAGGCGCTGCACGAACAGGCGTTCGGCGGCGCGGCGGGCCTCCGCCTCGGCAACGGGCAGGCCGGTGAGGGGCGATCCCTCCGGCACCCGGAAGGCCCGCACCTCGATGCGGCGCCAGGCGCTCTGCGCCGCGCTCGCGCGGGAGAAGCCCAGCGACTGCTCGAGCTTCAGCGCCTCGGCCTTGAGGTCGATG
>JADYYZ010000463.1 GCA_020853405.1 Acetobacteraceae bacterium | reverse complement strand
TCGTCACCCGGCAGCGTGGTCATGCCTTCCCAGGGGCTCATGAAATCGAAACTGCGGAAATCCTGCATCAGCTTCACCGGCTCGTAGATGCAGCGCTTCTGCTCCTCGTCGTAGCGGATCTCGACATGGCCGGTCAGCGGGAAATCCTTGCGCAGCGGGTGGCCTTCGAAGCCGTAGTCGGTCAGCAGCCGGCGCAGGTCGGGCTGGCCGTCGAAGGCGATGCCGAACATGTCCCACACCTCGCGCTCGAACCAGGTGGCGGCCGGCCAGATCCCGCAGACCGAGGGCACCGGCGTGTCCTCGTCGGTGGCGGCGACGACCCGCACCCGCGCGTTGAGCGAGAGCGACAGCAGGTTCCACACCACCTCGAAGCGCTCGGCGCGGGCGGGCGTGTCGACGGCGGTGATGTCCATGCACTGCTCGAACGCGAAATCATCGCGCAGCATGGTCATCACATCGATGATGCGATCGCGCGCTGCATCGATCACCAGCTCCCGGGTCTCGATGCGGTACGCCAGCGCGCCGCCGGGCGCGGCTGCGACGATCCGCGCGCCCAGCGCCGCCAGGGGGTTCTTTTCGTCAGCCACGCAGGATCGTCCCGGTGCGGTGGATCTTCTTCTGCAGCAGCAGGATGCCGTAGACCAAAGCCTCGGCGGTCGGCGGGCAGCCGGGCACGTAGATATCGACCGGCACCACGCGGTCGCAGCCGCGGACCACGGCATAGGAATAGTGGTAGTAGCCGCCGCCATTGGCGCAGCTGCCCATGCTGATCACCCAGCGCGGCTCGGGCATCTGGTCGTAGACCTTGCGCAACGCCGGCGCCATCTTGTTGGTCAGCGTGCCGGCAACGATCATCACGTCCGACTGCCGCGGCGAGGCGCGCGGGATGACGCCGAAGCGATCGAGATCGTAGCGCGCCATGTAGGCGTGGATCATCTCCACCGCGCAGCAGGCGAGCCCGAAGGTCATCGGCCACAGGCTGCCGGTGCGCGCCCAGTTCACCACCTTGTCGAGCTGGGCGACCACGAAGCCCTTCTCGACGATGTCGGTGCCGAGCTGCGCGATCACCGCGTCCTGCGCAGGCCCCTTCGGCAGGTGCTCGCGGTTCCAGGCGATCGGGGTCTGTTCGTTCATCGCGCCACGCGCCTCACTGCCAACACCTCAGCTCCCGGTGCCACTCATTCCCAGTCCAGGGCACCCTTCTTCCATTCGTAGATGAAGCCAACCGTCAGGATGCCGAGGAACGCCATCATCGAGCCGAAGCCGAACCAGCCGATGCCCGAAAGCGCCACCGCCCAGGGGAACAGGAAGGCCACTTCCAGGTCGAAGATGATGAACAGGATGGCGACCAGGTAGAAGCGTACATCGAACCGCCGCCGCGCGTCGTCGAACGCGTCGAACCCGCATTCGTAGGCCGAGAGTTTCTCGGCATAGGGCTTCTGGCGGGCGGCCAGAATCGAGGCGACCACCATCACCAGCGCGATCGCCGCGGCGATGGCGATGAAGACGACGATGGGCAGGTAGCCTGCCAGCAGCGAGTTCATCACCCCTCCTCAGGCGCCTCTGCCACCGCCTGGAACGAGCCGGGCGGCGGTCACACATCCGTGTTGATGCGGCGCACCCTAGCCTGCCCCGCCGGCGCGATAAAGCCCTAACGGCACGGGTCCCCCGTCGGCGGATGGTGTTGGATTCGCGGGGCGGAACGCGGCCCCGTGCCGCTTCGGTGTGTGGCGCGAGTGACGGGGCTCGAACCCGCGACCTCCGGCGTGACAGGCCGGCGCTCTAACCAACTGAGCTACACCCGCGCAAGCCGGGCGGGGATACTTTTGGTGCCAGGTGAAGTCAAGCATCCGCCATCACATACGGAGGCCGCAGCATGGATCAGCCGAGGACGGAAGCGGTTGAGGCGTTCTGGAAGCGGTTTCGCGAGGCCAGCGGCCTGCACCACGACGAGTATGCCGTGATCGCGTTCGGCGACAGCCCCGCCATGATGGACGAGCTGGCCGGGCTGGTGCTGGGCGGGGTCAAGCGCGCCACCACCTGCCTGGAACGGAGCTTCACCGAGGATGGCGAGATGCCGCCCGTGGTCGGCGGCCACGTGGTCGTGGTCGACGGGCGGGGCCGGCCGGTCTGCATCTTCCGCACGACCGGGCTGCGGACCGGCGCGCTCGACTCGGTGGACGACGGCTTCGCCTGGGACGAGGGCGAGGGCGAGCGAACCCGCGCCTGGTGGCTCGCTGCGCATCGCAGCTATTTCGGGCGCGAGGCGCGGCACAAGGGATTCGCATTCGATGACGGTATCGCGACCGTGTTCGAACGCTTCACCGTGGTCTGGCCACCGGAGGTGGCCGACCCGGCATAGGGCTACGTCGCCGGCGCGGCCTTCAGCCGGTCCGCGAAGACCTTGCGTGTCTTGGCCACCTTCGGCGCCGAGACCGCGGCGATATAGGGCTGGTGCGGGTTCCTGGCCGCGTAGTCCTGGTGGTAGGTCTCGGCCACGAAGAATTCCTTGAGCGGCTCCAGGGCCGTCACGATCCTGGCCGGGAAGACCCTGGCCGCGTCGAGCTGGGCGATATAGGCCTCGGCGACCGCCCTCTCCTCCTCGTTCGCGAAGAAGATGGCGCTGCGGTACTGGCTGCCGATGTCGTTGCCCTGGCGGTTCAGCTGGGTGGGGTCGTGGGCGGTGGCGAAAAACACCTTCAGCAGCGCGCCGTACGACAGTTTGGCGGGATCGTAGGTGACGCGGATCGCCTCGGCGTGCCCGGTGCGCCCGGTGCAGACCGTCTCATAGTCGGCAGTCTCGGCCGAACCGCCCGCATAGCCGGAAACGACGGCGAGGACGCCGTCGATCTGGCGATAGACCGCTTCCGTGCACCAGAAGCAGCCGCCGGCCAGCACAGCATCGCGCGGGCCGGGCGTGGCCGGAAGGTCACGGGCGGGGTCGGGGAAGTCGCGATAGACGAACTCGGATGCTGTTGCCATGCGGAACCGCCTTTCCAACCTGGGCCTCAGGCAGGATCCCCCCTGCCCTTCGCCAGCCGCGCGACCGCCGCCACCAGCCGGCCGAGCTCGGCCTCGTCGTTGTAGTAGTGGGGGCTTGCGCGCACCAGATCGGCAAGCCCACGCACCGCAAGATCCCAGCGCGCGTAGGAAGCGGTCGAGACCGAGACGTTGATGGCCTCGGCGCGCAGGGCGTCGCGCACGGCAACCGAGGCCAGGCCACGCACGCGGAAGGTCACAAGGCCGCAGCGCACGCTGCCCTTGTCGTGCACCGAGACGCCGGGGATGGCGGCAAGCTCGGCGCGAAGGCGCGCCGCCAGCGCCGTCGTGCGCGCCGCGATCGGGGATATCCCGAGCGCCAGCGCATACTCGACCGCGGCCCCAAGCCCCAGCCGGCCGGCGACGTAGCTCTCCCAGTTCTCGAACCGGCGCGCATCGCCGCGGACCGAAAAGTCGCGCTCGCCGGTCCAGCTCGCCGCGTGCAGGTCGAGGAAGGGCGGCTCAAGGGCCTCGATCATGCCCCGGCGCACATAGAGAAAGCCGGTGCCGCGGGGCCCGCGCAGGAATTTTCGCCCGGTGGCGGAGAGCATGTCGCAGCCGATCGCCTGCACGTCGAGCGGCAGCTGGCCGGCGGACTGGCAGGCATCGAGCAGGAACGGCACGCCCGCCTCGCGGCACAGCGCGCCGATTTCCGCCGCCGGGTTGACCAGGCCGCCATTGGTCGGCACGTGCGTGACCGCGACCAGCGACGCCGGCCGGCGGAGCGCCACCCGCAGCGCCTCGGGGTCGAGCGCGCCGTCGGCATCATCGTCGATCGGCTCGACCACCGCGCCGGTGCGCCGGGCGACCTGCAGGAAGGCGATCACGTTGCTGGCATACTCGGCGCGCGCGGTCAGGATGCGATCGCCCGGCCGGAAACGCATCGCGTAGAACGCCATGTCCCAGGCACGGGTCGCGTTCTCGACCAGCGCGATCTCATCAGGCGCGCAGTTGAGCAGCCGCGCGATCGCGCCATAGACCGCTTCGAGCCGTGGGGCCGCCTCGTCGGCGGCCTCGTAGCCGCCGATCGCCGCCTCACGCGCGAGATGGCTGGCCACCGCCTCGAGCACCGGGGCGGGCGGCAGCGCCGCACCCGCATTGTTGAGGTGCGCGACATGGGCGGTGCCTGGCGTCTCGGCACGGGCGCGGGCGAGGTCGATCGTGGGGGTCATGCGGCCGGCATAACATGCCCGGCGGAGCCTCGCATGCCGGCGGCTTCTGGTGGGCGCTGACGGGATCGAACCGCCGACATTCTCGGTGTAAACGAGACGCTCTACCGCTGAGCTAAGCGCCCGGGGCCAGTGTAGCGGAAGCGCCGGGGCGCGGCACCGCCCCCAAAAGCAAAGGGCCGCCCAGGGGCGGCCCCGCTTCATCCGGGATCGAGGCGCAAGGCGTCAGTTCACCGCGTCCTTCAGCGCCTTGCCGGCCTTGAAGCGCACGCTGGTCGAGGGCTTCAGCTTGATCTCCTCGCCGGTGCGCGGGTTGCGGCCCGTTCCGCCCTTGCGCTTCGACTTCGAGAAGGTGCCGAAGCCGACCAGGCGCACCTCGCCCTCCTTCTTCTTCAGCGCCGCGGTGATCGCATCGAACACCGCGTCCACCACGTCGGCCGCCTTGGCCTTCGGCAGGTCGGCCTTGTCGGCGACGGTGGCGATCAGGTCGTTCTTGTTCACGTGTGTCTGCCCTCTCTCGTTGTCCTGTGGGGTAGCGCAGCTGGGGTAGCGCGGACGATCGGCATCATTCGCCCGGAAATTCCGGCCCGGCACGAGGCGTACGCCTGGAGGGAATCCGCCTCGCGGGCCAGCACGTTAGGCGTGCGGATTCCTTGGCGTCAACGCGGGTGGGCACGTTTTCCCCAAGTTTTCCGCCGGTTTCAGCGGTTTGGCAGCGCTCTGGTGCAGGAAAACCCTGCCGACTCGGCGCCCCTGCCCGTGCGCGGGCATGAAAAAAGGCCGCCCCGGCGAACCG
>JADYYZ010000462.1 GCA_020853405.1 Acetobacteraceae bacterium | reverse complement strand
TCTCCGCGGCTTCCGCGATGCGGCGGTCGAGTTCGGAGATCTCCGGCGTCGTGAAGCGCATGCTGCCGGCCATCGTCGCCCGGTGCGAAAGCGGCGGCAGCTGCTCGGGTGGTGCGCGCAGCCAGCGCTCGCCAAGTGCTGCCGGCACCTCCAGGAAGTAGCCGAGCTGGGTGGTGTGGCGCAGTTTCACACCGGCCCCGGCGGCCTGGCGGTAGCTCGCTTCGAGCGCCGCCACGACCCGGCGCGAATCGTCGCGCAGGCCGCGCGCGGCGTCGTGCATGGCGTCGGCGCCGACGGCGAGGAAGCCGCCCTGCGCCACCGTCGCGGGCAGCGGGTCGGCAAGCGTTTCGCCCAGTTTCCGCAGCAGCGCCGGCGCCGCCGCGCCCTGAGGCCAGGCGAGCACGCCGGCGTCGGGCAGCAGCGCGCCAAGCCGGGCCGCCGCAGCAAGCCCCTCGCGCACCGCGCCGAGGTCGCGCGGCCCGCCCCGGCCGAGCGACAGGCGGGTCATCGCGCGCGCCATGTCGGGGCTGCCGCGGAGCGCCGCCCGCACCGCCGCCCGCAGCGCCGGCTCGTGCAGGAGCGCCTCGACCGCATCGAGCCGGGCCGCGAGCTCGGCGATGACGGTCGACGGCGCGGCCAGCCGCGCCCCGAGCAGCCGCGCCCCCGCCGCGGTCAGGGTGCGATCGAGCGCCGAGAACAGCGAGGCATCGCCTTCCAGGATCTCCAGGCTGCGGCGTGCTGCCTCGTCGATCGCCATGGTCGCCCCCGAAAGGGCGCGCTCGGGCCGCGCCAGCAGGGGCAGCTGGCCGGCCTGGGTCGCGCGGACATAGCCGACCAGCACGCCGAGCGCGGTGATCTCGACCGGGGTGAAGTCGCCGAAGGCATCCATGCCGGCGACCGCATAGGTCTCGGCCAGGCGCCGTGCCGCCGCCTCGGGCGCGAAGCGCGGATCGGCAAGCAGGCTGACCGCCCGGCCAAGGCTTTCGCGTGCGGCCGCAAGCGCCGGCAGCGCGCCGAGCGCCTCGGGCAGCAGCAGCTCGGCCGGCGCAAGGCGCGCGATCGCGGCACCGAGCCCGGCCTCGTCGACCGCCTCGGCCGCCACCGCGCCGGTGGAAAGATCGAGCCAGGCAACGCCGAACCCCTGCCGCGCCTCGCCGGCGACGCAGGCGATCCAGTTGGCGCGTCCTGCCTCCAGCAGCGACTCCTCGGTCAGCGTGCCGGGGGTGACGAGGCGCACCACCTCGCGCCGGATCGGCGCCTTGCGCTCCCTCGCCTGCTCCGCGGTCTCGACCTGGTCGGCCACCGCCACGCGAAAGCCGCGGCGGATCAGCCGGGCGAGGTAGGTCTCGGCCGCCGCCGCCGGCACCCCGCACATCGGGATCGGCCTGCCGGCATGCTCGCCGCGCTCGGTCAGCGCGATGTCAAGCGCCGCCGAGGCGGCGTGCGCGTCCTCGAAGAACAGTTCGTAGAAGTCCCCCATGCGGTAGAAGACCAGCGCATCGGGGTGCGCTGCCTTGGCGGCAAACCACTGCCGCATCGCCGGCGAGGCTCCGGCGGGGTCGGGGAGGGGGGAACTCATCGGCGGGCGACGGTAGCGGATTTCTCGCGCCTGCGAAGATGCACCCTATCGCGGCGGCGGCGCAGCCCGCATGATCCGTTCTCCCGACCGGCTGCCCAGACGAACCCCGGAGAGACCCCCATGGATGCCAGCAGCCTCGATACCCGCACGGCGCGCATCACCGCCGAGGAAGCACTCGCGCTGCACGCCGAGGGACGGCCCGGCAAGCTCGAGATCAGGCTGACCAAGGCGCTGACCACCGCGCGCGACCTCAGCCTCGCCTACTCGCCAGGGGTTGCCGAACCCTGCCTCAGGATCGCCGCCAACCCGACCGCGGCGTACGACTACACGGCCAAGGGCAATTTCGTCGCCGTGGTCTCCAACGGCACCTCGGTGCTGGGCCTCGGCAACCTCGGCGCGCTGGCATCGAAGCCGGTGATGGAAGGCAAGAGCGCGCTGTTCAAGCGCTTCGCCGATGTCGACAGCATCGACCTCTGCATCAACACCGAGGACGTCGACGAGATCGTCAACTGCGTGCGCTTCCTGGGTGCCAGTTTCGGCGGCATCAACCTCGAGGACATCAAGGCGCCCGAGTGCTTCGTGATCGAGCAGCGCCTGCGCGAGCTGATGGACATCCCGGTGTTCCACGACGACCAGCACGGCACCGCGATCGTCGCCGCCGCCGGGCTGCTGAACGCGCTCGACCTCACCGGGCGGCAGATCGGCGATGCGAAGCTCGTGGTGAACGGCGCCGGTGCCGCCTCGATCGCCTGCGTCGAGCTGCTGAAGGCGATGGGCATGCGGCCCAGCAACGTCATCCTGTGCGACACCAGGGGCGTGATCTGGCGCGGCCGGACCGAGGGCATGAACCAGTGGAAGTCGGGCCACGCGGTCGAGACCCGGGCGCGCACGCTGGCCGAGGCGCTGGAGGGGGCGGACGTGTTCTTCGGCCTTTCCGCCAAGGGCGCGCTGACCCCCGACATGGTCCGCAAGATGGCGGCCAAGCCGATCATCTTCGCGATGGCCAATCCCGACCCCGAGATCACGCCCGAGGAGGCGCGTGCCGCCCGCCCCGACGCGATCGTCGCCACCGGGCGCAGCGACTATCCGAACCAGGTCAACAACGTGCTGGGCTTCCCCTACATCTTCCGCGGCGCGCTCGATGTGCGGGCCTCGACCATCAACGATGCGATGAAGATCGCCGCCGCCGAGGCGATCGCCGAACTCGCGCGCGCCGACGTTCCCGACGAGGTCGCCGGCGCCGGCGGCGGCAGGCGGCTGCAGTATGGCCCCGACTACATCATGCCGCTGGCGATGGACCCGCGGCTGATGGCCACGGTGCCGCCCGCGGTCGCGCGCGCGGCGATGGATTCGGGGGTGGCGCGCAAGCCCTGCGCCGACCTCCGCCGCTATGCGCGCGAACTGTCGGCCCGGCTCGATCCGATCGCCGCCGTGCTGGATGCGATCAACGAGCGCGTGCGCGCAAATCCCCGCCGCGTGGTGTTCGCCGAGGGCGAGGAGGACAAGATCATCCGCGCCGCCGTCGCCTTCCGCAACGCCGGCTACGGCACGCCGGTGCTGATCGGGCGCGAGGAGCGGGTGCTCGCCTCGCTGGAGGCGCTGGGCCTTGGCGCTGCCGACGGGATCGAGGTGCACAATGCCCGCCGGTCCGGCACCAACGCCAAATACACCGCCTATCTGTATGAGCGGCTGCAGCGCCGCGGCTACCTGCAGCGCGACTGCCTGCGCATGGTCAACCAGGATCGCAACATCTTCGGCGCCTGCATGGTCGCGGTGGGCGACGCGGATGCGCTGATCACCGGTGTCACGCGCGCCGGACCGGTGGCGCTGCACGACGTGCTGACGGTGATCGACCCGGTGCCGGGCGGCCTGCTGTTCGGGCTCAGCATCCTGGTCACCGCCTCGGGCACCGTGTTCGTCGCCGATACCGCGGTCAACGAACTGCCGACCGCCGAGGAAACCGCCGACATCGCGATCGCCGCCGCCGATGCGGCGCGCCGTTTCGGCATCGAGCCGCGCGTGGCGCTGCTGAGCTATTCGACCTTCGGCAACCCGATGCGCGCGAAAAGCACGGTGATGCGCGAAGCCGTGGCGGTGCTGCGCAAGCGCAAGCCGGATTTCGAATTCGACGGCGAGATGAGCCCCGAGGTCGCGCTCGATCCCGGGCTGCGCGCGGCGATGTATCCGTTCTGCAAGCTCACCGGGCCGGCCAACGTGCTGGTGATGCCGGGCCTGCACAGCGCCCACATCACGACGCGGCTGGTGCCGCACCTGGGTGCCGGCCAGGCGATCGGCCCGCTGCTGATCGGGCTTTCCCGCGCGGTGCAGATCGTGCCGCTCGATGCCTCGGTCAGCACCATCGTCGAGATGGCGTGCCTGGCCGCGCACGAGACGGTGGAGCGGTAGGAGCAGGCTTGGGTGGCGCAGGGTGGCCGGGTGCCACCCTGTCGCGCCGCCACCTCATGCCCTCGGCAGCTCGACCAGGAAGGCGCTGCCGCGTCCCTCGTGGCTGACCAGGCTGACACGGTGGCCCAGCCGGTCGCACAGCCGCCGCACGATCGAAAGCCCGAGCCCCAGCCCCTCGCGCTTCGGGTTCAGCCGGTTGAACTCCTCGAAGATGCGGGCGCGATCGGCGACGGGGATGCCGATGCCGCTATCATAGACCCCGAGCCGCACGG
>JADYYZ010000461.1 GCA_020853405.1 Acetobacteraceae bacterium | reverse complement strand
GTGCCGGAATCCGGCACCTCGCCGCCCGCCAGGCCATGGTCCTGCTCCGGCACTCACGTCATGCCGTTCGGGCCGGCACGATCAGGGGGTGCCGCCACCCGTCCCGCCGCCGACCTGCGAGCCGATCGCGGTCGCGATGTTGTTGAAGGCGGTGTTCAGCTGCCCGCCCAGGCTGGTCACGCCGCCGATGATCGCGACCGCGATCAGGGCTGCGATCAGACCGTATTCCAGTGCGGTGACGCCGCGACGATCCTTGCCGAGCGCACCTGCCGCGCTGCGCAAGCGGGGCACGAGGCGCCCGATATGGTCGAAGCCGGCAAAGCCCATCATCAGTCAGTTCTCCCTTGCGTTCTGTTCGGCCGGCACCGCGATGCGTGTTTGCCGCATCCGACGGCGGCCGGCGGATCTGGCCAGCACCACACCGGCCATGGATGCGAAGCATTGCTGTTCATCCATGATCGGCTGCGCCAGTCTATTGTCTTGCTTTGTAATAGGCAAGAAAAAAATGAAGATATACTTATAATGCCAAGTAACAATACTCTCCGTTATCAGTATCGCCTGTTCTGATGAACGGCACGTTAAGTCGCGTGCTGCAGCGGCGGCAGCCGTGCGGCGGCGGCAGCGACGCGCAGGCAGGTTCCGGCGGTGATGTCGTTGGGGGCGGTGTTGGTCGGCCCGCCCAGGCTGGCCGCGCTGCCGATGATCACGACCACGATCGGCGGCGCGCCAGCCGGTCCTCCCGGGGTTACGCGGGCAGTGCGATCACCCGCGCGAAGTGGCAGGTCACCGCATCCCCGGGGACAAGCGCGGGGGCCGTGGACGGTGTCACCACGAACAACGTGCCGCACGCGGTCTCCACCTCGTACTCGCGCGTCTGGCCGAGGAAGGCGGCGTGGCGGAGGGTGCCGGGCAGGCCATGCGCATCCCGGGTCGCTGCCGCAAGGCTGATCGCCTCGGGCCGCACGGCGAACCGGACAGGGCCGGCAGGGTGGGCACGCAACGTGGTCTCCAGCAGCACGCCGCCGGCCCGCACGCGGCCGCTCCCTCCCGCTGCCTCCAGCACCTCGCCGTCGATCACGTTGGCCTCGCCCATGAAGTCGGCGACGAAGGCATCGGCCGGTTCGTCATAGAGCTGTGCCGGCGTGCCCATCTGGGCAATCCGACCCTGGCGCATCACCAGCACCAGGTCGGACACCGCCAGCGCTTCCTGCTGGTCGTGCGTGACATAGACGACGGAAAGCCCGAGCCGGCGCTGCAGGTCGCGGATATCCTCGCGCACGCGCCGGCGCAGCCGTGCATCGAGATTGGAGAGCGGTTCGTCGAACAGCAGCACCTTCGGCCGCAGCACCAGCGCGCGCGCCACCGCGACACGCTGCTGCTGCCCGCCGGAGAGTTCGGCCGGAAGGCGCGCCCCCAGCCCCTCCAGCCCCAGGGTTGCGAGCATCGCCTCCGCCTCGGCCTCGGCGGCGCGGCGGCGCGCACCGTTCACGACCAGGCCGTAGCAGACATTCTCCAGCACCGTCATGTGCGGAAACAGCGCGTAGCTCTGGAACACCATGGCGATGCGGCGTTCGGCTGCGGCCATGCGCGAAACGTCGCGCCCCTCGACCGCGATGCTGCCGGAACTCGGCAGTTCGAGCCCGGCGATCAGGCGCAGCGTCGTGGTCTTGCCGCAGCCGGAAGGGCCGAGCAGGGTCACCAGCGCGCCCTGCGGCAGATCGAAACTGATGTCGTCGACCGCGCGCATCGTGCCGAACAGTTTCGACACGCCGGCGAAGCGGATCGCAGGTTCCAAGGCCATGCGTTCAGGCCCCCGCCCGCATCGGCGCCTCGGCCACCGCGCCGGGCGCGCGCCTGCCGATCTGGGCGCGACCGACCAGCCGTTCGATGCCCAGCACCACGCCCAGCATGATCATGATCAGTACCGTCGAATAGGCGATCGCCAGCGCCATCTCGCCGGCCTCGAGGCGGCCGACGATATAGACCGTGGCCAGGTTGTGCCGGGCCGAGACCAGGAAGATCACCGCCGAGACCGCGGTCATCGCGTGCACGAAACTGAACGCCAGTGCGGCGACGATCGCCGGGCGCAGCAGCGGCAGCACGACGCGCCTCAGCGTCTGGATCGCGCCCGCCCCCATGGTCGCCGAGGCTTCGTCGAGCGAGCGGTCGATCTGCGCGAGCGAGGCAAGCCCGCCGCGCACGCCCACCGGCAGGTTGCGGAACACGAAGCAGGCAACGAGAATCAGCGCGGTGCCCGTGAGCTCGATCGGCGGCACGTTGAACGCCATGATGTAGGCGACCCCCACCACCGTGCCGGGAATCGCGAACGACAGCATGGTCATGAATTCCAGCGTGCTCCTGCCGCGGAAACTCTGCCGCGCCAGCAGCCACGCCAGCAGGATGCCAAGGCCCGCGGTCAGCGGTGCCGCGATCGCCGCCACCTCGATGGTGGTGAACAGGCTGTCCCAGGCAGCGCCGCGGAAGGCAGGGTAGGCACCGGGCGTCACCTCGAAGCCGGTGATGAAATGGCGCCAGGTGAACGTCATGTCGCCACGGCCGATATCGTGCACGAAGCCACCGGCCAGGATCACCCCATAGACCGCGGCGGTGAAGGCGATCCAGGGCCAGGCCAGCGCCGAACAGCCGACCTTGAGGCCGACCGGCAGCGGCGCCGGCAGCCCCGATTCGCCCTTGCCGGTCAGCGTCGTGTAGCGCCGCCGCCCCAGCCACAGCGCCTGCAGGGCGAAGGCACCGAAGGTCAGCCCCAGCAGCAGCAGCGCCAGCGCCGCCGCCCGGCCGGGGTCGTTGCGCGCGCCCGCGATGGCAAAGAAGATGCGCGTCGACAGCACGTCGAAGTCCCCGCCCAGCACCAGCGGGTTGCCGAAATCGGCAAGGCTTTCCACGAACCCCAGCAGGAACGACGCCGCCAGCGCCGGCTTCAGGAGCGGCCAGGTGACGCTTCGGAACACCGTCATGCGCGAGGCGCCCATGGTCGAGGCCGCTTCCTCGAGGCTCGGCCCGATCGCCCGGATGCCCCCTTCCAGCAGCATGAAGGATACCGGTGCCTGTGCCAGCACCTGGGCCAGCAGCACGCCCGGCAGGCCGTAGATCCAGCGGCTGCGCGGGATGTCGAAGGCGTTCCACAGGAACTGCGTGACGATGCCGGTGCGCCCGAACAGCACGATCAGCGCCATGCTGACCACGAACGGCGGGGTGATCAGCGGCAGGATGGTGATCGCCCGGAAGGCGGGCTGGCCGGCCAGGCCGCCGCGCGCCGAAAGCAGCGCGAAGGCAAGCCCCAGCAGGGTGGCGAGCGTGGCGGTGCAGCTGGCCAGCGCCAGCGTGTTCCAGACCACGCCGCACCCCTGCTGGCCGCCGACGCAGGCAAGGCCCCAGGCCTCGTGCGCGCCCAGTCGCCCGAGCAGCGCCACGGCCGAGAGTTTGCCGTCCTCGTAGACCGCGGCACTCAGGATGGTGACCAGCGGCAGGAACACGAACAGCAGCAGCAGCAGCGCGCTGCCGGCGACCAGCAGCGCGATGAAGCCATCGGCGCCGAAGCCGCCGCGCGCGGCCAGTCCCGCCGCGAACAGGCCGACGCCGCCGGCCAGCACGAACAGGCCGCCCCAGCCGAGCGCCGGCTGCGGCGGCGGCACGCCAAGCAGCGGCGAAAGCGCCGGCCAGGCCAGCCCGTTCAGCCCGATCGCCTGGCCCTGCAGCAGCACATAAAGCACGAGCCCGCCGCCGCACCCGACCAGCAGCCCGCCACGCGGGCGGCCATCCGCGACGGCGAGGGCGGCACCGGCCAGCAGAACCGGCACCGGCCACAGCCAGGGACGCGCACCCTCGACCAGCAGCGCGGCGAGCGGCGATGCGTCACCGCCCGGCCACGCAGGCAGGGAGGCGGAAAGATCCTCGATCCCGTGCCAGGGCAGCGCCAGCAGCGCCGCCAGCGCCAGCACCAGCGACAGCCGCGCGAGCGTCAGCGCCGACATTGCGCGCGGCCAGTGCGCGCCCGTTCAGCGCGCGCCCGTTCAGCGCGCGCCCGCGCGCACCTCGCGTTCCCAGCGCGACAGCAGGGCGTTGCGGGTATCGGCATTGCCCCAGCGCGCGAAGTCATAGTCGATCAGCCGGATGTTCTCGAAGCGCGGCGCCTGCGGCGGGATCGGCGCGTTGCGGTTCGAGGGCAGCTGATAGGCCTTGGCCTCGGCGCCGATCGCCTGCGCCTCGGCGGAGAGCGCCCAGTCGTAGAAGCGGCGCGCATTCTCGAGGTTGCGGGCGCCGCGAATGATCGACATCGACCCGATCTCGTAGCCCGTGCCCTCGCAGGGGGCGACGATCTCGACCGGGGCGCCGTTCACCTTCTGCGTCACCGCATCATGCAGGAAGGTGATGCCGACCAGCGTCTCGCCGGTGGCGGCCGCGCGCGCCGGCGCGGCGCCGGAGCGCGTGTACTGGTTCACGTTGCGGTGCAGCGCCTTCAGGTAGGTGAAGGCGGGCTCCTCGCCCATCAGCTGCACAAGCGTTGCCAGCATGGTGTAGGCGGTGCCCGAGGTGTTGGGATCCGCCACCTGCACCTCGCCCCGGAACTCGGGCTTGATGATGTCTGCCCAGCATTTCGGCGCGGCGATCCGCCGGCGCGTCAGTTCCGGCACGTTGTAGCTGTAGCCGAGCGCGCCGGCATAGATGCCGACCGTGCGGTACTGCGCCTGTTCCGCCTGGCGCCGTGCCCAGTCGTGCAGCTGGTCGAGCATCGGCGAGCGGTATTCCTGGAGCAGGTTCTCCTGCGCGCCCTGCATGTGCGGATCGCCGGTGCCACCCCACCAGATGTCGCCGCGCGGGTTCGAGGCTTCGGCGCGCACCTGGGTCAGCGTCTCGCC
>JADYYZ010000460.1 GCA_020853405.1 Acetobacteraceae bacterium | reverse complement strand
GGAAATCGGGTGCCTTCGGCCAGTTCGTCCGGTCGCTCCGGCGGCGGCATAGCGCGGCGGTGCCCGCCCTGTCCATGTTGCCCCGGCGCTGGCCAGCTGCCTGGCGATCACGCATGATGCGCCCGATCAACCAGGAGACGATGCGATGCGCCTGCTTGCCGCCGCCATGCTGGCCACCCTGCCGCTGGCCGCCACCATCACGGGTGCGGCGGCACAGAACCTGACGCTCGGCACCAAGCTCGAGCTGCCGACGCTCGATCCGCATTTCTTCAACGGCTTCCCGACGAACTCCTCGCTCTCCCAGATCTTCGATGCGCTGGCCGACCGCGACGCGACGCTGAAACTGCAGCCGGCGCTTGCGACATCGTGGCGCCTGGTCGATCCCCTGACCTGGGAATTCACGCTGAAGGAAGGCGTGCGGTTCCACGACGGCACGCCGTTCGGCGTCGCCGACATCGTGGCGACCATCCGGCGTGTGCCGAACGTGCCGAACAGCCCTGCCCTCTACTCGCCCTTCACGCGCCCGATCCGCGATGTCGCGATGACCGATGCGCACCGTTTGCGCATCAGCACGCACGAGCCGACGCCGCTGCTGCCCGAGATGCTGGCGAACGTGATGATCATTTCCGCCCGGTTCGAGAACGCCTCGACCCAGGACTTCAACGACGGCAGCGCTGCCGTGGGCACCGGCCCCTATCGGCTGGCAGAGTGGCAGCGCGGCGTGCGGCTGGTGCTGGCGCGCAACGAGGCGCACCATCGCGGGCCGCCGGCCTGGGCCCAGGTCACCGAACGGGTGCTGGCGCGCGATTCGGCGCGGGTGGCCGCCCTGCTCGCCGGCGAGGTCGACGCGATCGACCTGGTGCCGGTCGCCGACAAGGCACGCATCGCCGCCGACCCGCGCTTCGTGATGTCGTCGGGGCCGGCCGGCGTGGTGCAGTACATCGCCTTCGATACCGCCCGCGCCGAAAGCCCGTTCGCCGCCGGGCCGGACGGCAGCAACCCGCTCCGCGACGTGCGCGTGCGCAAGGCGCTGAGCCTTGCCATCGACCGAAGGACGCTGACCGAACGGCTGATGGACCGCTCGGCCGAGCCTGCCTCGCAGTACCTGCCGGCCAGTTTCGACGGCACGAGCCCCCGCCTTTCCCCCGACCCCTATGAGCCGGAACGGGCGCGCGCACTCCTGGCCGAGGCCGGCTATCCGAACGGCTTCCGGCTGACGCTGCACGCCACCAACGACCGCTATCCGTTCGATGCGCGGGTTGCCCAGGCGCTCGGCCAGTACTGGACGCGCATCGGCGTGCAGGTGGAGGTGCAGGCGGTGCCCGGCACGGTGTTCTTCGCCGCCGCCACGCGGCAGGAATATTCCGCCTACATCGCGCAGTACGGCACCTCCGGCCCCGAGGAGGCGCCGCGCCAGCTGGTGCACACATACGACGCGGCGCGCGGCATGGGGGCGGCCAACCGCATGCGCCACAGCAACCCGGCACTCGACCCGGTGATCGAGGCGCCGCTGGTCGAGATGGATGCCGCGCGCCGGCGGGTGCTGGTATATGCCTCGATCGACGGCGCGATCGCGGAATACGCCTATGTGCCGGTGTTCCACCCGACCTGGGAATTCGCCGCCCGCCGCGGCCTGGTGGTGACCAGCTACCCGCCGCGACGGTTCAACGCGCTGATGGTGCGTCCGGCGAACTGATACCGGCGGCGGCGGCCGCGCCGTTCAGCGCGCTTTCAGGAAGCGATCGAAGGCGGCCAGCGCCGCCTCGCTGACGTGGTGTTCCAGGCCCTCGGCGTCGGTCTCGGCGACCTCGGGCGGCACGCCGACCGCGACCAGCAGCTCGACCACCAGCCGGTGCCTGGCCCGCACCCGCTGCGCCAGCGCCCTGCCCTCGGCGGTCAGGAACACGCCGCGATAGGGCTTGGCGGTGGCAAGGCCCAGCGCCTTCAGCCGGGTGATGGTCGCGATCGCGGTGGCGTGGCTGACTCCGAGACGCCGCGCGATGTCGGTCGGCCGCGCCTCGCCGCCGGTCGCCAGCAGGTCGTCGATCAGCTCGACATAATCCTCCAGCAGGGCGCTGGCCCGGCGCCTGCGCGCGCGCCGGTGCCGGGCCGCCTGTGCCGGTTCGGTCGGCAGCTCGGAAGGCGGGCTGGCCCTGCCCTTGCCAGCGCGCGCCGGGGTGCTGGGCGCCATCACGTTCCTGTTTCCGCGATCCCCTGCCTAGCCGATTGCCGTCGTGTGCGGCAAGCGAGCTCTTGCCAAGAATGTAGTTAAGGCTACATCATGTGGCGTGGGCACGAGGCTGGCGGCGATGCGTCAAGGTTCGCAGGCCATTGCGACGACTGCCCCGGAAGGCCGCTTTCGATGAAACTGCACGACACATCCGGCGCCTCGCCGACACCGGTCGGGGTGGTCAGCCTGCCCGAGGTGCACCGCAGTGTCGTGGTGCCGCGGTCGGGCGGCTTCCTGCGCAAGCTGTTCGCCTTCATGGGGCCGGGCTACCTGGTCGCGGTCGGCTACATGGACCCCGGCAACTGGGCGACCGCGCTCGCCGGCGGCTCGGCGTTCGGCTACACGCTGCTGTCGGTCGCGCTCACCTCCTCGCTGATGGCGATCCTGCTGCAGGCGCTGTGCGCACGGATCGGGGTTGCCACCGGCCGCGACCTTGCCCAGCTGTGCCGCGACCGCTTCCCCCGTGCGGTGGCGCTGCCGCTGTGGCTGCTGGCCGAGGTCGCGATCTGCGCCACCGACCTTGCCGAACTGATCGGCACCGCGATCGCGCTCGAGCTGCTGTTCGGCGTCCCGCTGCTGATCGGCGTGATGCTGACCGCGCTCGACGCATTCCTGATCCTGTGGCTGCAGAACAAGGGCGTGCGCCGGCTGGAAGCGCTGATCTTCGGCCTGATCGTGCTGATCTTCGGCTGCTTCGCGGTGCAGATCGCGCTGTCCGATCCGCAATGGGGCGCGGTGCTGGCCGGCTATATCCCGTCTGCCTCGATCATCACCGACCAGACCCAGCTCTACATCGCCATGGGCATCCTTGGCGCCACGGTGATGCCGCACAACCTTTACCTGCATACCGCCGCGGTACAGTCGCGCGCCTGGCGGACGGACGAAACCGGCAAGCGCGAGGCGATCCGCTTCGCGACGATCGACAGCACGATCGCGCTGGCGCTGGCGCTGCTGATCAACTCCGCGATCCTGATCACCGCGGCGGCGACATTCCACACCGCCGGCAAGACCGATGTCGCCGAGATCCAGGAGGCCTACCAGCTGATGGCACCCCTGCTCGGCAGCGTGCTGGCGGCGAAACTGTTCGCGGTGGCGCTGCTGCTGTGCGGCCTGAACGCGACCGTCACCGCGACCCTGTCGGGCCAGGTGGTGATGGAGGGTTTCCTGCGCTTCCGCCTGCCGCCGGTCGCGCGCCGGCTGATCACCCGCCTGATCGCCATCATCCCCGCGATCATCGTCACCTGGATCTACGGCGCCACCGGCACCGCCCAGCTGCTGATCCTGAGCCAGGTGATCCTGTCGCTGCAGCTGCCGTTCGCGGTGATTCCGCTGATGATGTTCGCAACCGACCGGGCGCGGCTGGGCAAGCTCGTGGCGCCACGCTGGCAGGC
>JADYYZ010000459.1 GCA_020853405.1 Acetobacteraceae bacterium | reverse complement strand
GCTGCATCGCATCCGCCCCGGGAACCGTGCCCTGGGGTGTCAGCTCGTTCACCGCCTGCGGCAACTGCTCGGCCAGAGCAGCCAGCAGCTCCTCGCGCGGGATGCCGTATTGCTGCGACAGCATGGAAAGCCGGTCCTGGCCGAATACCTTGGTCAGTGCCTGCGGCTCGATCGGCATGTTGGCGCCGGGCCCGACCCAGGACGCGGCCTGCTGGCCGAAACCGTTCTGCGTGAACTGCTGGACCAGCGCGGCAAGCCCGGCGGCCAGCGTACCACCGCCCATGGCCCCGCCGCCGAACGCGGCGGCAGGCGCGCCGGCACCACCCATCGCGCCGCCCAGGAGGCCGGCAAGGCCACCACCTGCCTGCTGCGGCTGGGCGCCCGCGCCGCCGCTCAGCAGCGCCATCAGCGCCCCGGCGATCGGGTTGGCGCCCGCGCCCTGGCTGCCCGGCATGGCCTGGCCGCCCACACCCTGGCCTCCTGCCATGCCCTGCCCACCGGCCATGCCCTGCCCACCGGCCATGCCCTGCATCGCCGCACCCAGAATACTGTCCAGCAGTCCCATCGGTCCCTCCCGTTGGTGTCGCGCGGCTGTTGGCGCGCCGGCCCAGCCTGCCATGAAACCGCCGGCGCAATCAGCCGCGGCCGACGAACGGCATCTTGGTGGCCATGATCGTCACGGTCAGGATGTTCGCCTCCTTCGGCAGGCTGGCCATGTGCGCGACCATCCTGCCGCAATGCTCGACATCCATGGTCGGCTCCTCGGCGAAGTGGCCATCGGCCTGCTTGACGCCGCCGGCCATCCGCCCGCCCATCGCGGTGTGGGCGTTGCCGACATCGATCTGACCGCAGGCGATGTCGTATTTGCGGCCATCGAGCGCGGTGGTCCGGGTCAGCCCGGTAACCGCGTGCTTGGTCGCGGTATAGGCGATGCTGTCGGGGCGCGGCGCATGGGCCGAGATGCTGCCGTTGTTGATGATGCGCCCGCCCTGCGGCGTCTGCGCCTTCATGATGCGGAACGCCTGCTGCGTGCACAGGAAGCAGGCAGTGAGGTTGACATCGACCACCGCCTTCCATTTCTCGACCGGCAGATCCTCGAGCGCGACGCCGGGCACGTTCATGCCGGCGTTGTTGAACAGCAAGTCGAGCCGGCCGAACTCCTGCCGCACGGTCGCGAACGCCGCCTCGATCTGGGCCGGATCGGCAAGGTCGGCGGGGGCGATCAGCGTGCGCGCCTGGCCGGCGAGCGAGGCGGTCTCCTCCAGCATCGCACGGCGCCGCCCGACCAGCGCCACCGCCCAGCCGTCCCTGGCCAGTGCCAGCGAGGCCGACCGCCCGATCCCGCTGCCCGCGCCCGTGACCAGGGCAAACCCGCGTTGCTCAGCCATTCGCTTCCTCCCGCCATGAGTGGCAGGCGGGAGTTTCGGCGCCGTGGGCGGCCGTGGCTAGAGGTCGCGCTCCAGATAGCGCACGGTCCGCGCACGGTCGGGCAGGTGCCTGCGTCCGACCTCGACGAAGCCGGCCATGGCGTGGAACGCATCCGAGGCAGGGTTCGGCGGATCGAGATTGACCTCGGCGCAGAGCCGCCGGTGCCCGGCGGCCCGGGCGGCGGCGATCAGATCATCATAGAGCGCCCGGCCGATGCCAAGGCGGCGCGCGCCGGCAGCAACGATCACCCGGTCGACATAGACGAAGCGGGCGTGCCGGGCCTTGAACCACGCGAAGTTCGGCCCCTCGTTGCGGCTGTTCTGGTCGAGCGCGACCAGGAACCCATCGGCCGGCGGCGCGATGGTCGCGCGGAACGCCTCGGCCAGGAGCTGGGCAAGGCCGGCCTCGTCGAGCGGCCCGGTCTCGGCCAGGGCGCTCGCGTTCAGCGCCAGCATGGCATCGAGATCGGCCGCCTCGGCCGGGCGGATCACAGCGCCGCCATCCGCCGGGTCGGCCGCATGGCGGGCGACGCGCGGAAGATGAAGCCTTCCAGCGCCCAGGCATTCGGGCCGAGCGCGCGCGTCGCCTCGTGCCAGACCCGCACCATGGACCAGTCGTTGCGCGGCGAGACATCGCGCACCGGCTGGTCCAGGCTGATCCGGCCCTTGCCCAGCCCGCCATCCCAGTTGCTGTGCGCCACCAGCACGGTGCGCGGGTCGAGCACCGCCGTGACCACCGCCACGTGGCCCAGCGGCATGTCGGGGTGGGTGCGGAACACCATCACCGCGCCGGGGGCGGGCCGGGCGCCGCGGGCGAAGCGCGATTCCGCCTGCGCCCACCAGGTGCGGGCATCGCCCACCAGGGTGACGCCCGAAAGCGTGCGCGCGAAGGGCACGCACTCGCCGGCGGGAAGCCGGAAGGCCGGCATGGCGGCAAGCCGCGCGGCCTGCCCACGCCATGGGGTGTAGGGCGCGAGCCCGGTCTGCACCTGGGTATAGTCGGACCCGCCCTGGGCCGCGCAGGCGGCAAGGCCCGGCAGCAGTGCCAGCACGGCGCGGCGCGCCACAGCGCCGCCAGGCACGCCCGATTGCATAACGCCAGCCCCCTGGGGTCCCCACCCCGTGGGTGGGTTCTAGGCAGGCCGGAGCTTCAGGGCAAGAAATTGCGTAATGGTTGAGATGGGGGGTTGAGATCGGGGCTGGGATCAGGCCGGCAAATAATCTGTTGCGACATCAAAACTATCCCTGTAGTCTTCCTGCCAGTTCCACCATCGGCGGAGCGCGCCATGACGGAAGCCAGCATCACGGCGCCGGCCACCCCGGCGGCAAGCCAACCGGTGCAGGCATACACGCCCGGCGCGGATGAGGCGGCGCTGCTGGCGCTGTCGCGGGAATGGATGGAGATCGCCGCCCGGCGCCCCCGCGAGGAGCCGCAGCTGGCGAGGCTGCGCGCGATCATGG
>JADYYZ010000458.1 GCA_020853405.1 Acetobacteraceae bacterium | reverse complement strand
CGGCCGTGCTGGCCGCGCCGCTGTCGATCCAGCCGATATTGCCGTCCTTGCGGCGATAGACGACGCCGAGCGCGCCGGACGCGCGATCGCGGAACATCAGCGCGGTGCGGTCGGCGAGATCGAGGCGCATCACCGCCTCGCCGACCGAGAGCGACTGGATCTCCTCGGGCAGCTCGGCAACGATCGCCGGGGCGTGGCCGTTCACCTCCTCGGCACCCCCCTCCGCCGCCGCAGCATCGTCGGGCGCGAGCTGGAGGATCACCTGTCGGGCGGCCTCGGGTCCGGCACGATCGGCGACGTCGCGGGTATGGTCGTTCACCTTGCGCCGGTAGCGGCGCAGCCGCTTGGCGATGTGCAGCGCGGCGGCGTCGAAGGCGGCGTGGGCGTCGGCCGCCTCGCCCTCGGCGCGCATCGTCAGGCCGCGGCGGGCATGGATCGCGATGTCGCAGTGAAAGAAGGCGCGGTTGCGGCTGAAGGTCACCTGCGCGTCAAGCGCGTGGTCGAAATATTTCTGGGCAACGACGCCCAGCTGGTCGGCGACGTGCTGGCGCAGCGCCTCGCCGGTATCGACCTGCTTGCCGGAGACGGTGATCTGCATGGGCTTCTTCCTGTTGCTTGCCTCGGAACCGCGCCCGGCATCATGCCGGCATGGCCTTTTCACGGCGGCGCTGCACCGAGGATGGGATGCGCAGCGATTCACGATACTTCGCCACCGTCCGGCGCGCGATGTCCACCCCTTCGCGCTTCAGGATGACGACGATCTGGTCATCGGACAGCACCGCCGCGGCCGGCTCGGCCGCGATCAGGTCGCGGATGCGGTGGCGCACCGATTCGGCGCTATGGCTGTCGGCGCCGTCGCTGCCCGCGATCGCGTTGGTGAAGAACCATTTCAGTTCCAGCGTGCCGCGCGGCGTCGCGATGTATTTGTTGCTGGTGACGCGGCTGACCGTGCTTTCGTGCATCGCCACCGTCTCGGCGATGTCGCGCAGGATCAGCGGCCGCAGGGCCGAGACGCCCTCGCGGAAGAACCCGTCCTGGCGGCGCACGATCTCGCCGGCGACCTTCAGGATGGTCGTCGCGCGCTGCTGCAGCGACTTCACCAGCCAGTTGGCGCTGGCCAGCCGTTCCTGCACGTATGCCCTGTCCTCGCGGCTGATCGCGCCGCGCGCCAGATGCCGCTGGAAATTGTGGCTGACCAGCACGCGCGGCAGGGTGTCGGGGTTGAGCTCGACGATCCAGCCGCCATCGGGGGCGGCGCGCATCAGCACGTCGGGCACGACCGAGGCGGCGGTCTCGCCGGTGAAGCGGGCACCCGGCTTCGGGTCGAGCTTCCTGATCTCGGCGATCATGTCGGCGAGATCCTCGGCATCGACGCCGCAGAGTTTCATCAGTTTCGCGTGCTCGCGCCTGGCCAGCAGCTCGAGATTGTCGAGCAGCATCGCCATCGCGGGGTCGAGCCGGTCCTTCTCGCGCAGCTGGATCGCGAGGCACTCGGCGAGCGAACGCGCCATGATGCCCGAGGGGTCGAACTGCTGCATGCGCGCCAGCACCGCCTCGACCCTGGCGGCATCGGCGCCGAGCCGTGCGGCGATCGTCGGCACGTCGGCATTCAGCCGGCCTGCATCGTCGGTCAGCGCGATCAGGTGGGCGCCGATCAGGCGGTCGGCGGGATCGTCGACCTCGCAGCGCAGCTGCTCGGCCAGGTGCTCGCGCAAGGACGGCGCGCGGTCGGGGATCGCCTCCATCCCGCGCCCGTCGTCGGAGAAGTCGCTGCGCCCGCCGCGGCCCGACCAGGCGCCGTCATAGCCGCCCTCCGGGCCGCTGCCCGGGCCGCCATCGAGGCCGGGTGGCGGCGGCCCGTCGGCGGCACCGCCGGCATCAAAATCGTTCGACCAGTCAATGTCCAGCGCCGCGCTCGCCGCTTCCGGCAAGCCGTCGGCGGCGACCGCCTCGAGCGAATCGCGGGGCGGTGCCTCGGGCGGGGCGAAGCTGCGCTCGGCATCGGGCAGTTCGGGGCGCTCGTCGCGCTCCAGCAGCGGGTTCTTCTCGATCTCCTCCTCGACGAAGGCGGAGACCTCGGCGTTCGAGTACTGCAGCAGCTTGATCGCCTGGCGCAGCTGCGGCGTCATCACCAGGGTCTGCCCCTGGCGGATCTCGATGCGCTGGCCGAGGAAGGGACCGCTCATGGTCATCCAGCCTTAAAGGCTGAACCTTTCGCCAAGGTAGACGCGCCGTACATCCGCGTGCGCGACGATGTCGGCGGGCCTTCCCTCCATCAGCAGGCGGCCTTCGTGCAGGATATAGGCGCGGTCGATGATCTCCAGCGTCTCCCTGACATTGTGGTCGGTGATCAGAACCCCGATGCCGCGGTCCTTCAGGTGCGCGACCAGGTCGCGGATGTCGCCGACCGCGATCGGGTCGATGCCGGCCAGCGGCTCGTCGAGCAGGATGAATTGCGGGTTGGTGGCCAGTGCGCGCGCGATCTCGACACGGCGCCGCTCGCCGCCCGAGAGCGCCAGCGCCGGCGTGCGGCGCAGGTGGCTGATCGAGAATTCCGCCAGCAGCTCATCGAGGCTCGCCTCGCGCCGGTCGCGGTCGGATTCGACCACTTCCAGCGTCGCGCGGATGTTGTCCTCGACGGAAAGGCCGCGGAAGATGCTGGCCTCCTGTGGCAGGTAGCCAAGCCCCATGCGGGCGCGGCGGTACATCGGCAGCGGCGTGATGTCGCTGCCGTTCAGCGCGATCATGCCGCTGTCGGGCGTGACCAGCCCGACGATCAGGTAGAAGCAGGTGGTCTTGCCGGCGCCGTTCGGCCCCAGGAGGCCGACCGCCTCGCCGCGCCGGACCGACACCGAGACGTTGCGCAGCACCGGCCGCTTCTTGAAGGATTTCGACAGGTCGGTGGCGACCAGGCCGGCATTCGCGGCGATCAGCCGCGGCGTCGCGGCGGCCGTGCCAGGGAGCGGGCCAGGGAGCGGGCCAGGGAGCGGGCCAGGGAGCGGGCCAGGGAGCGGGCGCGGCGGCTCGCTCACGGCCGGGCCTGCTGCGGTTGCGGCTGCTGCGGCGGCGGCTGCTGCGGGCGCGGCTGCGGCCCGATCGGCAGCGCATCGGGGCCGCTGCCCTGGGGCACCACGAGGCCGGTCACCCGGGCATCGGGTGCCGACAGCAGGCGCGAGACGCCGGTGCGAAAATTGACCTCGGCGAGCGAGCCGTTGAGCTGGTTCTGGCCGCGGGTGATGCGCACCTGGCCGCCGAGCAGCGCGACGCCGGTGACCGCGTTGTAGACGCCGCGGTCGCCCTGCACGGTCTCCGCCTCGGTGCGGATCACGACATTGGCGAAGGCCTCGACCTTGTCGAGCCGGCCGGTATCGGGCTGGCCCTGCGTGCCGGCCGCATTGCGCCCCGGCCCGGCCGGCTGGCCCGAACCGGCCTGGGCGGTGGCGGGTGCGGCTTCCAGGAACCAGGCGACCAGGGTGTCGGCGCGGATGCGCCGGCCGGGGGTTTCGACGCTGGCATCGCCGCGCGCCACCGCCATCCGCCGCTGCGGCCAGTATTCCAGGGCAT
>JADYYZ010000457.1 GCA_020853405.1 Acetobacteraceae bacterium | reverse complement strand
GCCTGGCGCCTGCACCGCGATCTCGTTCCCCGGTGCGGAGCCGGGCGCGGGCGCTTGCCACGCCACGGGCGGTGCGGCGAGCCCCGGATGCTTGCTTCCCGCCATCGCCACGACGGCCGTGGCGACGACGGCGGGAGCGGCTTCGGTGAGCGCCTGCGCGGTGTCGGCGCCGAGCCGGGGAAGCTCCTGGCGTGGCGCTGCCGATAGCGTGACGGCGGCCTGAGCCGTTACGTCCTGCGCAACGCCAATGGCCTGCGTCGCCGGCGCGCTGCCGGGCGCCGCCACGATGCTGCTGGCAGGCGGCGGGCCGGGCAGCGGGCCGGGTGGCGGGCCGGGTGGCGATTGCGGGACGATCGCGGGACCCGCCGGGGAAGCGGGCAGTGCGTCGTCTGCCACCGGCAGCGCGCCTGGCTCGGTTGGCGCCGGCGCCGGCGCTGCCGATTGCGGAGGCGGCGGCGCTGGCACGGGCGGGCCGCCAGCGGCCGTCGCCGGCGGCGAGGCGATCGGGAGAGCGGCCTGCGGATCGCCTGCGATGGCAGCGTGGCCGGTCCGGGTCGCGGCGTGCAGCACCCCCTCGGTGGCGGCCTGCGGCATAGCGGGTGCCGGAAGGAGAGCCTCGGCAGCAGGAACGCCGGTGTCAGCGGCCGGGGACGCGGCCGGGGACACGGGCGGTGCCAACGGTGCAGCGGCCGACGCAGCAGCGGCAACAACGGCGGGTGGAATACTGGCGGCGAGCGCAGGCGGGCCGGGCGCGTCAGCGATCGGGAGAAGAGGACCAGGCGCCAGCATGTCGCTGCCGGACAAGCCAGGCAGCAGCACCGCGGCCGTGGCATCGGTACTGCCGTCCGCACCGGCAGTATCGACCGGAGGCCCCTCCCCGATCGCGCCCAGCAGCGCAACCAGCATGCCGACAAAGCCGCCCTGGACGCCCGCGGTGGCGGCATCGGCGGCTGGTGCGGCCGGCAGGCCGAGGGGCAAGGGAGTGAGGGCTGGCAACGCCATGCCAGGGCACCCCGCAAGGCGCGGGCCAGACGGTCGATCGCCACGGAATCAACGAGTTGGCTCGACGGCACGGCATCGCCCGGCAGCCCGGAGCCGGCGATTGCGGCCTGCCGCCATGGTCTCCTTGCCGTGCGGCACGCTCTGCCGGGCAGCCGGCAGGATTTGCCCGGCAGAACTTGCATGGTGCCACCAGGCAGGGCCGGATCGGCGCGGCGGCGCCTGTTGCCCGGCCCTGGCACGGCGCTTGTTTGGTGGCCTTTCGGCCAGGCCGGCGATGCGGCCGGCATCATCCAGAAGGGACATGCCATGCCGCTGAAGGTGGTGCTGCGCCCCGGCGAGAAACTGATCGTCAACGGCGCCGTGCTCGGGGCCGGCGACCGCGCCGCCACGCTGTTCCTGCACAATCACGCGCAGTTCCTGCGCGGCCGCGACATGCTGCGCCCCGAGGATGCGCGCTGCCCGCTCGGGCGGCTGCAGCTTGCCATCCAGGGCCTTTATCTGGCGTCGGACCAGGAGCGGCCGGCGCACCGGGCGAGCCTCGCCGATGCCGCGCGCGCGGCACGCGAATGCCGCCCCGACCTCGCCGCCGAGATCGCAACCTGCGCCGAGCTCGTGCTGGCCGGGGCCGGCTACCAGGCGATGCGCCGCTGCGCGCGGCTGCTGCTGGCGCCGTCGGGCGGCTGAGCGCCCGCGGCGGCACAAGCTGCCGGGCACATGGCAGGAAACGGGCGGCAAGGGCTGCGGCCAGCAGCACGGGCCACCCAGGCCAAACCGTTGAACGGCCTGCACTTCGCCTGGTTGGCACGCCGCTGGCACCGGCCGGTGCGAAAGACTTGTGCGGAGGCGAAGCATGTCCCTGTTCGGATCGATGACAACCGCGATCAGCGGCCTGACCGCGCAGTCGCGCTCGCTCGGCCATATCAGCGACAACATCGCCAACAGCCAGACCATCGGGTTCAAGCGCACCGACACCAGTTTCGTCGATCTGCTCACCACCTCGAACCCACGCCTGCACAGCCCTGGCTCGGTGGTCGCCCGCCCCGATTTCCAGAACAGCGTGCAGGGCACCATCGAGCAGGTGGAGAACCGCACCGCGCTCGCCGTTGCCGGCCAGGGCTTCTTCCCGGTAACCGTCCAGAACGGCGAGGAGAACAACCAGCCGACCTTTGATGCCCGGCAGTTCTACACGCGCGCCGGCGACTTCAAGCTCGACCGCAACGGCTACATGGTGAACAGCGCCGGCTACTTCCTGAAGGGCTGGGCGAGCGACCCCGGCACCGGCTCTCCCGACCGCACCGACCTGGTGCCGATCCGGGTCAGCCAGCTGGTCTCGAACCCGGTCGCGACCAGCGAGATCCAGTTCGCCGCCAACCTGCCCGCGGATTTCGCGGCCAACTCGAACTTCACCTCGACGCGCGAGATCTATGACTCGCTCGGCAACCAGCACAGCATCCAGTTCAACTGGAACAAGGTCGCGAACAATTCCTGGCGGCTCGACATCGCTGCCCCGGGCAGCACGCTCGATCCGGTCGGCGGCGGCTCGCCGATCCCCGGCTTCAACGACCAGACCATCAATACCTTCAACGTTCAGGGAACGGTGCAGCCGGTCCGCCAGGAGGACGTGGTCGCGGTCGGCGCGGTGACACCCGGCACCACCTATACGCTGACCGTCAACGGCACGCCGCTTTCCTACACCGCGGTCCCGACCGACACCCAGACCAGCGTGCGCAACCAGCTGATCAGCCAGGTGAACACGCTGTCATCGACGCTCGGCGTCTCGGCGCAGGTGGAAAGCGGCACCGAACTTCGCCTGCGCGCCAACGTCGTCGGCACCCCCTATTCCGCCGGCACCGGCGCCTCGCTGAGCCTGACCAACGATGTCGCCAACGTCGCGCCGCAGCCGCAGACCGACAGTTTCATCATGACCGGCACGGTCGGCGAGATCGGCGACGACTTCACGATCAGCCTGTCGGGCATCACCGGCGGTTCGCCGGCGACCAGGAGCTGGACCTATTCCACGACCGGCAGCGAGAGCTCGATCAATGCCGTCGCCAACGGGCTGGCGGCGATCATCAATGCCGACCCCGACAGCCCCTCGGTCGCCACCGTCTCGGGCGGCATCGTGACCCTGACGGCAAAGTCGCTGAACCCGATCCCGACCTGGACGGTCGACACGCCGACCGCAACCAACGGCACGATCCCGCCGCATCTCGGCGTGACCTTCGGCGCGACTCCGGCGACCTCGGGCACGCCGGTCGCGTTCTCGATGGCCAATGTCGGCGGCGGCAGCGCCACCGTTCCCGCCAACCAGCAGAGCGGCGATCCGGCCTGGATCGACATCGTCGCCGATTACGGCCAGGGCCAGCAGACCATGCGCATCCATCTCGGCACGTTCGGCCAGGCCGACGGGCTGACCCAGTTCGGCGGTACCGAGTACGCGGTGCGCACGCTGAGCCAGAACGGCGTGCCGCAGGGCAGTTTCTCGTCGCTGGCGATCCGCGAGACCGGCGACGTGGTGGTGAACTACGACAACGGCCAGAGCCGCGTGATCAACCGCGTGCCGGTGGTGACGTTCAACGCGCCCGACGCGCTGGAGCGCGTCGACGGCCAGGCGTTCCAGCGCACCATCGATTCCGGCGAGGCGCGCGCGCTCGACCCGCAATCCGACGGTGCCGGCAAGCTGGTGGTGAGCTCGATCGAGCGCAGCAATGTCGATATCGCCAGCGAGTTCACCAAGCTGATCACCGCCCAGCGTGCCTATACCGCGAACACGCGCGTCGTCTCCGCCTCCGACGAGATGCTGCGCGACACCCTGAACATGAGCCGCTAGCACGGCCGGGCGCAAGCCGCCGGCTGAGGACCGACCGCGATGATGACGCTCGACACCTCGCTGTCGATCGCGCTTTCCGGGCTGCGCGCTGCCTCGGGCGGGCTCCGGACGGTCGCCAACAACGTCGCCAACGCGGAATCCCCGGGCTACACGCGCAAGACCCTGCCCACGCTCGCCACCGTGCCGGACGAAACCGGCATGGGCGTGCAGCTCGCCGATCTGCAGCGCAATGTCGATGCGGCGCTGCAGCGCGAGGTATTCGCGCGCGGTGCGCTGGTCAGCGGGCTCGAATCGAGCGAGACGCTGCTGCGCGGCATCGAGACGGTGCATGGCAGGCCCGAGGACGGCAGCTCGCTCGCCGGCCTGCTCGGGCGGCTCAACGAATCGTTCAACGCGCTGGCTGCCGATCCTTCCTCGGCGACCGGGCAGCAGGAAGTGGTGCGTGCCGCGCAGGCGCTGGTGCGCAAACTCAACGACCTGTCGGCCGCGATCGGCGATGCCCGCAACCGCGCGCACGAGCAGATCGTGGCGTCGGCCAGGACCACCAACGACGCGCTGGCCGAGGTCGCGCGCATCACCGTGCAGATCCGCAACGCCATCGCATCGGGGCGGAAACTGCCCGATCTCGAGGACATGCGCGACGCGGCACTGGAGCGCTTCAGCGCCGAGACCGGCGGCCGCTTCATGCTGCGTGAGGACGGCAGCGTGCTGCTGACCGGCCCGAACGGCATCGTCTGGCCGAGCGGAAAGGCCAAGGGCGCTGCCGAAGGGCCGCTCGGCGTCGCCACCGCGGAACTCCAGGCCACCTCGTTCCACGGCGCCGACGGCGCCGGCACCGTGCCAGGCGTGATGATCACCGAGCCGGGCGATCCGACCCGGCCGCGCGACATCACGAGCTTCCTGACCGGCGGGCGGATCGGCGCGCTCGTCAGGCTGCGCGACCAGACGCTGCCGACCATGCAGGCCGAGCTCGACGAGTTCGCGAAAGCACTGGCGCGCCGGTTCGACCAGCAGGGGCTGCGCCTGTTCAGCGACGGCACCGGCAACGTGCCGCAGGAAGGGCTGGTGACGCTGCAAGGCAACTATGTCGGGTTCGCCGCGACGATCCGCGTGTTCCCCCCGGTCGAGGCGAATGTCGGCCTGGTGCGCGACGGCACGCACGCGATTCCCGGCGGGCTGCCGCCCGCACCGGCGACGTTCGCCACCAGCG
>JADYYZ010000456.1 GCA_020853405.1 Acetobacteraceae bacterium | reverse complement strand
CTGTCGAGTGTGGGCCGGTCGAATGTGGGCCGGTCGAGTGCGGGCGCAAATGAACGTCGCGGTGATCGGCGCGGGCATCGTCGGCGCCGCGTGCGCGTTCCGCCTGGCCGAGCGCGGCCACAGGGTGACGCTGATCGAGCCCGGCGAGCCGGGCGGCAAGCAGTCGGCAAGCTACGGCAATGGCTGCTGGCTGAGCCCGAGTTCGGTGGTGCCGATGAGCCTGCCCGGCATCGTCTGGAAGGTGCCGAAATTCCTCGCCGACCCGCTCGGCCCGCTCGCGATCCGGCCTGCCTACCTGCCGCGGATGGCGCCCTGGCTGTGGCGCTGGGTGCGCGCGGGCGCAACCGTGGCAAAGGTCGAGGCGACCGCGCGGGCACTTCGGCCGCTGGTCGAGGATGCGCCCGCCCGACATCTCGATCTCGCCCGCGCGGTCGGCGCCGAGGCGCTGATCCACCGCGGCGGCATCCTCTATGTGTTTCCCGATCGCGCCGCGTTCGCGGCCGAGGCGCTGGCCTGGCGGCTGCGCCGCGACAACGGCGTGCGCTGGATCGAGCTCGACGAGAACGAGCTCGGCCAGCGCGAGCCGGCGCTGTCACGCGACTACCGCTTCGGCGTCCTGGTCGAGGAAGGCGGGCATTGCAGCGACCCGCAGGCGCTGGTGGCAGCGATCGTCGCCGGCGCCGTCGGCTTCGGCGCGCGGCTGGTGCAGAGGGCCGCAACCGGTTTTCGGATCGAGGCGGGGCGGCTCCACGCGGTCGTCACCGACCAAGGCGAGATTGCGGCCGAGCGCGCGGTGATCGCGGCAGGGGCCTTCTCGAAGCGGCTGGCGGCCGCCGCTGGCGACGCCGTGCCGCTGGAGACCGAGCGCGGCTACCACGCCGAGGTCTCGATGCCGGAGGCGGGCCCGCGCACGCCGACCATGCCGAGCGACGGCAAGATGAGCTGCACCGCGGTCGCGGGTGGCCTGCGCTGCTCCGGCCAGGTCGAGCTCGCGGGTCTCGATGCCGCGCCCAACTTCCGGCGGGCTGAGATCCTGCGCGACTTCCTGCTGCGCATGTATCCGGCGCTCCCGAGAAACCTGCCTGCCGAGCGCGTGACGTTCTGGATGGGGCATCGGCCGAGCATCGCGGATGGCCTGCCGGTGATCGGGTTTTCGCGGGCGACACAGGACGTGGTGCACGCGTTCGGCCACGGCCATGTCGGGCTTGCCGCCGGGCCGAAGACAGCTGCCTGGGTTGCAGCGCTGATCGCCGGCGAGCCGCCGGGCGCCGACCTTGCCGCCTATTCGGCGCAACGGTTCTGATCAGTCGCGCGTGTCGCGCCAGCGGAAATAGCCGACCGCGAACGGCGCCACCCTGCGTGCGAAGCCCCGCGCCGGAACCGGCTTCACCGGGCTCAGCGGCAGCGGCAGCTCCTTCATCGGTGTGCCGGCGGCGGCGCGGGCGAACTCGCGCCCGATCGCGGTGGCAAGCGCCACACCCCGGCCGTTGCAGCCGGTCCAGCCATAGACGCCGGGCGCCAGCTCGTGGATGTGCGGCAGCCGGTCCTGGTTGACGCCGATATAGCCGTGCCAGACATAGTCGAAGCGCGGCGTGCCGAGCTGCGGGAAGACGCGGGCGGCGCGCTCGGCGATGCGTCGGCGCAGGCGCCCGTCATAGCCGGCACCGATGATCAGCGCGCCACCCGTCACCAGCCTGCGGTTGGCATCGAAGCGGAAGAAATAGAGGTCGCCGCGTGTGTCCGACAGCGCGTGCCCCTCGGGCAGGATGCTGCGGTGGACATTGTCGCCGACCGGCTCGGTCGCCATCTGGTAGCTGCGTACCGGGATCACCTCGCTCGAAAGCCCGGGCCAGAGCTCGTCGCCGTAGGCGTGCGTTGCCAGCACCAGTTTCTCGGCAAGTACATGGCCGCCGGGCGTGCTGACCTTCCAGCGCGCGCCGTCGCGCGTGACCGACTGCGCCGGGCTCTGGGTGAAGATTTTCGCACCCGCCCCGATCGCCGCCGCCGCCAGGCCGCGCGCGTAGCCGAGCGGGTTGATCCGCCCGCCGCTGCGGTTCAGCCAGCCGCCGTGCCAGTGCTCGGTGCCGGCGATCGCGGCCATGCGCGCGCGGTCCACCAGCTCCACCGGCGCGCCGCGCGAACCCCACTGCTTCACGCGCGCCTCCGAGATCTTCAGCCGGCTTTCGCGATGCGCCGGCTGCACCCAGCCGTTCTGCACCGCCTCGGCCTCGATGCCGTGCTTGCGGATCAGGTCGAACACCAATGCCGCACTGTCGCGGATCAGGGCGACGAACGGCTCGCCCTTGTCGGCGCCGACCGCAGCCACGATCGCATCGGGGTCGAGGCGCGAGAGGGTCGGGATCACCTGGCCGTTGTTGCGCCCCGAAGCGCCCCAGCCGATCTCGGCGGCTTCCAGCACCACCACCGAAAGCCCTGCCTCGGCGGCATGGAGTGCTGTGGAAAGCCCGCTATAACCGGCGCCCACCACACAGAGGTCGGCAACCGCCTCGCCGGCGAGCGGCGTCGTCGGCGGGGAAGCGGGGGCGGTCGCCGCCCACAGGCTTGGCGGCATGTGCCGCGGATCGTTCATCACATCGGCCATCACGTTCTCCTTGCCGCGGGCAGCAGTACCACGCTCAGCACGCCGACGACCGCCAGCGTCATGCCGCAGAGCTGCAGCGGCCCCAGCTGCTCGCCCAGGATGGCCCAGCCGAGCAGCGTTGCCATCACCGGCACCAGCGCGCCGATCGCGCCGGCGCTGGCCGGCCCAAGCAGCCAGATCACCTGCGCGAAGGCAACGGTGGCCAGCACCCCGGTCAGCAGCCCCTGCATCACCAGCTGCAGCATGAGGTCCTGCCACGGCGCCTCCAGCAGCCGCGCGCCCCGCCACAGCGCGTGCAGCGGCACATAGGGCAGCGACAGCACGGCAAGCACGGTGGTGGCATCCATGCCGCCGATCCGCCAGCGTCGGACCAGCACGGTGTAGCTGGCATAGCAGACCGCCGCCGCCAGGAAGAACGGCATGCCGCGCCAGGCGCCCGGGTAGGCGCCGGAAATTCCGTCCCAGCCGATCGCGACGACGCCGGCAACCACCAGCAGAAGCCCCAGGATGCGCGTGCGGGGCGGCGCCTCGCCCAGCCACCACCACGCGAGCAGGGTGGTCAGCACGGCAACCGAGCTCGGCGTGATCACGCCGGCATGGCTTGCCGGCGCGTAGACCATGCCCTGCACGAACAGCATCAGGTAGAGCGGCCCGACCAGCAGGCAGATGGCAATGAGGCGCGGCCAGCCCTGCTGTGCCACCAGCCGCCGCCGCACCAGCATGAACCGCGGCAGCAGCACCAGCCCCGAGCCGATCGCGCGCAGGCTTGCCTGCTCGGGTCCCTGCAGCAGGCCGACCGCCCCCATGCGCGCGACCACCAGGTAGCCGCCCCAGCACAGCACGCAGAACAGGCCGTACACGACACCGGTCATCAGGGAGCGGGCCGGGCGGGCGCCGTCAGGCTGCGACATGCCCGCCAAGATAGGCGGCCCGTACGCGCGGGTCCTCGGCCAGCTGCGCGGCAGGGCCGGACAGCACGATGCGCCCGCCTTCCATCACATGCGCGGTATCGGCGACCCTGAGGGCTGCGCGCGCATTCTGCTCGACCAGCAGGATCGGCGTGCCGGCCTGTCTGATCAGCGCGATCAGTTCGAAGATCCGTCGCACCAGGATCGGCGCGAGCCCGAGCGAGGGTTCGTCGAGCAGCAGCAGTTTCGGCCGCGCCATCATCGCCCGGCCGATGCACAGCATCTGCTGTTCGCCCCCGGAAAGGCTGCCGGCGCGCTGCGCGATGCGCTCCTTCAGCACCGGGAATAGCGCGAAGACGCGCCCGAGATCCTCGGTGATGCCGCCGCTTCGGGCGACCGCGCCCAGCCGCAGATTCTCGGCAACCGTCATCGTCGGGAAGATCTGCCTGCCCTCGGGCGCCTGCGCGAGCCCCCGCGCGACGATCGCGTGGCTGGGAAGGCCCGCGATCGCCTCGCCCAGCAGGGTGATCGTGCCGGCGCTCGGCACATAGATGCCCGAGAGCGCGCGCATCAGCGTGGTCTTGCCCACGCCGTTGGCACCCAGCACGGTGACGATCCCGCCCGCCGGCACTTCGAGATCGATGCCGCGCAGGATCTTCAGCGCGCCCATCGCGACCTCGAGGCCCTGCACGCGCAAGACCGGCGAGTTCATGCCTCGACCCCCAGATAGGCCTCGATCACCGCCGGGTCGGCCTTCACCGCATCGGGTGGCGCATCGGCGATCTTGCGCCCCGATGCCAGCACCATGACGCGCCGGCAGATGCCCATCACCAGCGCCATGTCGTGTTCCACCAGCAGCACGGTGATGCCGCCCCGGTTCAGGTCCTGGATGAAGCGGGCGAGCTCGGCGGTTTCGGAATCGTTCAGCCCCGCCGCCGGCTCGTCGAGCACCAGCAGCGCGGGCGAAGTCGCGAGTGCCCGCGCGATCTCCAGGTACTTGCGCTTGCCGTACGAGAGGTTGGCGGCCAGTTCATCGGCCTGGTCGGCAAGCCCGGTGCGGTGCAGCGCCGACCAGCTGGCGCCGGCGATCGCGGTGCTTCGCGCCCGCGCGCCGGCGCCGCGCAGCAATGCCTCGGTGACCCTGTGGCCGTGCCGGCCGATCGCACCCACCGAGACATTGTCGAACACCGTCATGTTCGGGAAGATTCTGAGGTTCTGGAAGGTCCGCCCCACCCCGAGGCGGGCGACCCGCCAGGGCGCCAGCCCGCTGATCGTGCTGCCGCGGAAGCGCACGCTGCCGCTGGAAGGTGGTGTGAAGCCGGTCATCACGTTGAACAGCGTGGTCTTGCCCGCGCCGTTGGGGCCGATCAGCCCCACGAGCTCGCCCTCCTCGATGCGGCCGCTTACCGAATCCACCGCGGTCAGGCCGCCGAAGCGACGGGTCACGGCCTCGATCTCGACGAACCCGCTCATTGCGCCCGGCTCATTTCCAGCCGATCGCGCGCCCGTCCGGCGCGGTCCAGGCGGCGCCGAGCTGGTGGCGCGCGAAGGCCAGCGCCGAGACCTCGCCGAACAGGCCCTTGGGCAGGAACAGGATGCAGGCGAACATCACGCTGCCGACCGCGATCTGGCGCACGTCGCCGACCGGGCGCAGCAGCTCGGGCAGCAGGATCAGCAGCACCGCCCCGATGATCGCCCCCGGCAGCGAGCCGAGCCCGCCCACCACCACCATCGCCAGGATCAGGATCGAGATCGGGAAGCCGAAATCGTTGGGGCTGATGAAGCCGGTGGTATGCGACCAGAGCGCGCCGGCCATGCCCGCAAGGAAGCAGGCAATGGCGAACACCTCGATCTTCAGCCGCACGGTGTTGATGCCCATCGCGCCCGCGCACTGGTCGTCCTCGCGCAGTGCCCTGAGCGCGTTGCCGTAATAGCCGTGGCCGGCACGGTGGGCGAGAAGGATGGCGAACGCGGTCACCACGGCGCAGACCATGTAGGTGCCGATCGGCGCCGAAAGGTCAAAGCCGAACAGCGCGGGTGCGGGGATGCCGCGGATGCCGAGCGGGCCGCCGGTGAAATCGACCCAGTTCAGCAGCGTCACGAAGATCATCTGGCCGATGCCAAGCGTCGCCACCGCGAAATAGATCGAGACCAGCCGCATCGTCGGCAGCGCGATCAGGGCACCCAGGATCGCCGATGCGAGCCCACCCAGCAGCAGCGTCGCCACGAACGGCAGCGACAGCCTGGTGGCGAGCAGTGCCGCGGCATAGGCGCCGATGCCGTAGAACGCCGCGTGCCCCAGCGAGAACAGGCCGCCCACCCCCATGATCAGGTGCATCGAGACCGACAGGATGGTGAAGATCAGTACCGTATCGACGACGCGGAACGCATAGGAGGAGCCGGCCAGCAGCAGCACGCCGGGAATGACCGCGAACAGCAGCGCGACCGCCGCCGACCAGCTGAGCCTGCCCCTAGACACGCTCGCGCCCCGCGCCGAAGAGGCCCGTGGGGAAGAACACCAAGGTCACCACCAGGAAGAAATAGGCGACCAGCTCGCTCCAGCCCTGCGAGAAGAACTCGGTCGCCACCGCCTCCATCACGCCGAGGAAGATCGCGCACACCACCGCGCCGGGGATCGAGGAAAGGCCTCCCATGACCATCGCGACGAACGCCTTGACGCCGGGGGTGAACCCCATCAGGGGCGTGATGTCGGCCAGGTAGAGCCCGATCAGGATGCCGGCGATCGCGCCCATCAGGCTGCCGATCGCGAAGGTGGCGAGCACGGTGCGATCGACATTGATGCCGACCATCTGGGCGCCGAGCGGGTTCGACGCGATGGCGCGGATCGAAAGCCCGGCATTGGTGCGGAACAGGATGAACTGAAGTGCTGCGTACATCAGGACCGCCGCTCCCAGGATCCAGAGCTGGCCGTTGATCACGATCAGCGGCCCGACCTCGATCGGGTCCTGCAGGCGGAACGCGCTCGGCACGATCTGCATGTCGCCGCCGAAGATCCGCTCGGTGATCTCGCGCACGACGATCGAGACGGCAAGGCTGCTCATCAGCGTCGCCTCGCGCACCGCCTTCGATTTCAGGCTGGCCTCGTCGCGAAAACGGCGGAACGGCTTGAACGCAAGCCGTTCCAGCCCGCAGCCGAGCAGGGCGCCGGCGGCAGCGGCCAGCAGCAGCACCACGAAGAAGGGGGGCGCCAGGGTGACGATCGCGACCAGCCCGGCATAGGCGCCGAGCATGTAGATCTCGCCATGTGCGAAATTCACCACGTTCAGCACGCCGAATATCAGCGTGAAGCCGATCGCGACCAGGGCGTAGACGAGGCCGACGGAAAGCCCGTTCAGCAGCTGCTGGACGAAGAAGATGTCGAGGAAATCCGGCATCGGCGTGCCGCCGGCCTCAGCCTGTCCCGCGGCCGGGCGGGGCCGGGCGGGGCGGGTTCCTCGCGGGTGTCAGCGCACCACCACGAAACTGCCGTTGCGCACCTCCATGCGTGCAATCGCCTTGTTCGGCTCGCGCGTCTCGGGATCGAAGGTCGTAAGGCCGGTGGCGCCGGGGAAGTCCTTGGTCCTGGCGAGCTCGTCGCGCAGCTGCGTGCGCGTCACGTTGATGCCGGCCCGCGCGATCGCGGCCAGCATGATGCTGGTCGCATCGAACGCCACCGCCGAGAACATGTTGGGGGCGCTGCCGTAGCGGCGCGTGTATTCCTCGACGAAGGCGCGCACGACCGGTTCATCGCTGTCGGCGGCGAACGCGGTGGAAATGCGCAGCCCCTCGACTGCTTCCCTGCCGGCGAGCTCGATCAGCCGCGGTTCATAGAGCGAACCGGTGCCGTAGAAGGGCATCCGCATGCCGAGCTGGCGGCGCTGCTGGAGCAGGGCGGCGCCATCCTCGTAGAACATGCCGAGATAGACGCCATCGGGCCGTTCGCGCGCGATCTTGGTCAGGATGGCGCGGAAATCCCGGGTGCCCGGGTTGAAGAATTCGGTGGTGATGGTGGTGCCGCCGAGCTGCTGCAGTTTGGCATTGAAGTACGCCGCGACCGACTGGCCCCAGTCGTTCTGGATGCAGATCACCGCGACCCGTTTCAGCCCGTTCTCGACCATCCAGGTGGCCAGCAGCGGGCCTTCCTGTGCCTGGGTGGTGATGTTGCGGAACTGCCAGGGCGACATCTTCACGAAGTCGGGGTGCGAGGCGGTCGGCGACAGCTGCGCCATGCCGGCTTCCTTGAACACCTGCGCCGCCGCCATCGAGGCCGACGACGAGAAGTCGCCCAGCACGCCGACGATCTCGCGGTCATCGACGAACTTGCGCGCGATGTTGACGCTTTCGCGCGGGTCGGCGCGCGTGTCCTCGTACTTGATGATGACATTGGCGCCGGGCAGCTTGTTGGCGGCGCGGAACGCATCGAGCGCCATCGTCGCCGAGTTGCGGAAGCGCTCGCCATACTGGCTGAATTCGCCGCTCGCCGGCAGCATGAAGCCGATCGCGATGGTGCGTGTCTGCGCAAGGGCGGGAAGCGCGGTCGCCAGCCCGGGGGCGGCGGCGGTGGCGGCCAGCAGCAGGCGGCGGGTCCACATGGCTTGTTCTCCCAGGGGTGTGCGGCAGCGGCGACGGTGCGGCCCGCCGGCACGTTTCGTCAAGCGGTTCGCCCGGCCGGCGGCCTGCGCGGCGGCCGGCGCGGCGGCGGCGCTGCCGGGCCGCCGCCGGCGGCGGGATTCGCGAAGGGCGGGGGCCGGTCAGACCTCGGTGCGGCTGGCGGGCGGGCCGGGCCGGATATGCAGGAAGCAGCAGCCGGGATCGCCCGGCTTCCAGGTCTCGGCCGAGAAACTGAACCCCGCTTCCTCGAACGTGCCGTTGTCGATCACGCCGGCGATGCGGCACAGGATTTCCAGCTTCGCGTCATCGACGCCGAAATCCACCCAGGCCGCCTTCAGCGGGCACTTTCCGAACTTGATGTCGAGCCCGCCGTCGTCGCAGCGGCGCACGTCGGGGGCGAAGGCGCGGCCTTCGTCGGGCACCATCCTCAGGAAGGCGTCGCGAAGGCCCTTGATGTCGGAGGGGGCGTGGCGCTTCAGCAGCTCGGCCACCTGGCAGCCGCGCTCGTAGATCGCGCGCCGCATCAGTGCCTCGGCGCGCGTCGCCCCCAGCTCGGCGGCCAGGACGTCATAGGTGGTCAGGTAGATCAGCGCTCGGTTGCGGATCTGCGCGTCGAGCTGGGCGCGAAGGCTTTCCTCGCTCATGCGGGCGGTCCTGTCTCTCCGGTGCGATACGGTAATGCTGCGGCCGGCTGCCGGATCAGGTCAAGCGATCTAGAATCGCGGCGTGCTCTCCAGGTAGCGGTCGAGGTGGTATGGCACCTGCGCCAGCGCCGGGCAGTAGCTCGCGATGATCGGCTGCAGTCTGGTGAACAGGTCCCGCGCATCGGCGGTCGCCGCCTCCAGCCGCGCGCGCGCGGCTTCCGCCTCCGCCGCGAGCCGGTCGTGGTCGATCCGCGCAAGCCTGCCGTTCTCGACGATGAAGCGCCCGGCCACCATCACGTGCTTCACGGCCCGCGAATCCTCGACATGCACCAGCTGGTTGACACTGTTGTTGTGCGGCAGCCAGTTCACGTGCCCAAGGTCGAGGAACACCAGGTCGGCATGGAAGCCCGGCGCGATGCGGCCGCATTTCTCGAAGCCAAGCGCCTTGGCGCCGCCTTCGGTGGCGGCGCGGAAGACTTCCGTGGCGGAAACCCAGGCGCGTGGATCGGGCGTCAGTCGCGACAGCCGCGCGGCGTCGCGCATCGCCTCGAACATGTTCTGGTTGTCGGCGCTGCCCGGCCCGTCGCTGCCGAGTGCCACGTTGACGCCGCGATCGAGCATGGCGCGCAGCCGCGCAACCCCATTGCCGAGCTTCAGGTTGCTGCCCGGATTGTGCGAGACCGAGGCGCCGCGGTCGGCAAGGCGCGCGAGGTCGTCGTCGTCGAGCCAGATGCCGTGCGCGACCGTGAAATCGGGACCGACGAGACCGAGCCGGTCGCATTCGGCGACCAGCGTGCGGCCATAGCGGCGGATCGCCGAGACCGCCTGCACGCGGCTTTCCCCGACATGGCTGTGCAGGCCGAGGCCATGTTCGTGCGCGAGCCGCACGCAGCCCGCCATGAAGCCTTCCGTGCAGTGCAGCGGGATGGTCGGCGCGATCGCAAGGCGGATGTCGTGTGCGGCCCAGCGCCAGCCCTTCGCGATCGCCGCCATCGCGCCAAGGCATGCCTCGGCGGGAGCAAGGCGCAGCGCATCGACCTCGCGCTGGCGGGCTTCGGGCAGGGCATCGCGGAGGCCGGGGATCGCCTCGTACAGCGTCAGATCGGCAACCATCGGCGCCAGCACCGCGCGCATGCCGACATCGGCATAGGCACCGGCGCAGGCATCGAAGCCCTCGACCGTCGGCAGCGGCAGTTCCGCGGTCAGGTCATAGGCGGCGGTGCAGCCCTTCAGCGCCATCTCGGCCGCGCACAGCAGGCTGGCCAGCCGCCGGTCGCCAAGCTGGCGGGCGCCGCCGATCCACGGGCCGGCCGCCAGCAGCAGCTCGAGCGTCCAGCAGTCGCCCATGCCCTTCTGCAGCCCGCCATGGCCATGCGTGTGCGCGTTCACGAGGCCGGGGTGCAG
>JADYYZ010000455.1 GCA_020853405.1 Acetobacteraceae bacterium | reverse complement strand
GGGCCGACCGCCGGCTGCGCCAGGCCGAACCAGACATTGCGCGCGATGAAGTTGCGGTCGAACGCCATATTGACCGCCTGGCGGACCTTGACGTTGGAAAGATAGCGGTTGTCGAGATTGAGTTCGATCCAGCCCACGTCGTTGGCCATCTCGTAGCCGCGCGTCTCGACCTCGAGCTGCGGCAGGGTGCGCAGCCGCGCCACGTCGTTCAGCGGCACGGGATTGTAGGTGCCCAGCAATACCTCGCCACGCTCGATCGCAGCGGAGCGTGCTGCGCCATCGGGGATGACGCGGAAGATCACGCGATCGAGGTGGGGTCGGCCGGCATCCCAGTAGTCGGGATTGCGTTCCAGGGCGATGAACTCGCCACGGCTCCATTCTGCGAAGCGGAACGGGCCGGTGCCGACCGGGTGCAGGTTTGCCGGGTTGTTGGCGATGTCGGTGCCTTCATAGATGTGGCGCGGAAGGACACCCGCCTCGTACCCCATCAGGTTTCCCCACAAGGCCGGGCTGGGCTTGCTGAAGCGCAGCACCACGGTTGTCGCATCGGGCGTTTCGGCGGCCTCCAGGTTCGCAAGCAGGCCACGCAGGCGCGGGTGCAGCTTCCTCCACACCTCGGTCGCTGTGAAGGCGACGTCGGCCGAGGTGAAAGGTTTGCCATCGTGCCACTTCACGCCGTTGCGCAGCACGATGCGGGCGGAAAGCCCATCGGCCGCCAGCTCCAGCGACGTCGCAAGGCCAGGTTGCGGCCTGAAGTCCCAGTCGTATACGAACAGCCCGTCGAACATTTTCGGCGCGACGACGGTAACCGCCAGCGCGGTGGATAGCGCCGTGGTCAGCACCGTGGGTTCCGGCGAGATGACCGAGGTCAGCACGCCACCCCTCACCGGTGCCTGGGCAAGCGCGCGACCCGCGCCCAACCCGACCAGAGCAGGGGCGGCGAGCAATGACCGGCGGCGCATCGGGGCTACTCCGCGGCGAGCGGCAATGCGGGCAGGCCCCAGCCGTACTGGCGATCGAGGCCGAGTGCCCGCACGATCGCAACCCCTTGCGCCAGTGCCTCCGGCTTCAGCCCGGTAAGCGGCCGGCGCAGGTCGCCGGCGGGCAGGCCCACCGCCTTCATCAGCGACTTCACCGCCACCGGGTTGATCGCGCTGTAGGTGAAGTGCAGCAGCGGCAGCAGCCGCAGGTAGGTCTCGCGGAAACTGACGCTGACCGAAGGATCGGCCCAGGGCTTCGACAGCAACGCCATGCCGGCCGGGTCGAGGTTGCCGGTCATGTTGGCGGTGCCGTGCCCGCCCAGGCTCATGGTCGGCACCACGAGGCCGAGGTTGGGGCTGTCGCAGCACATCACCGAGGCATCGGGTGCTGCCGCCAGCACCTGCGCCACCTGGCCGACGCGGGTCGTGCTTTCCTTCAGCACCACGATGTTGGGGTGTTTCAGCAGCCGCAGGATGTGGCTCCAGTGCAGGTCCGACTTCACCCGCGGCGGGTTGTTGTAGATGCCGAGCGGCAGGTCGGTGGCATCGGCACAGGCAGCGAAATAGGCCTCGATGTCGTCCTCGGGCGCGCAGATATAGGCGGGTGCGGCCAGGATCGCGCCGTCGGCACCGGTGCCGCGGGCGAATTTCAGGTTGGCGATCGTGGCATCGGTGCCGGGGCCGGTGCAGCCATAGAAGAACTTCATCCGCCCGTCCTTCATCGCCGCCGTCCTCTCGACGATCGCGCGCCGCTCCTCCTGGGTCAGCATCGAGACCTCGCCGGTCGAGCCCATGATCAGGACCGCGCTGGTGCCGTTGTTTGCCTGCCAGTCGAGCAGCGTGCGGAAGGCGCCGAAATCGACGCTGCCATCCTGGTTGAAGGGCGTGATCAGCGCGACAAAACTGCCCTCGATCCGCGGCTTGGCCATGCTCGAACTCCCCTTGTTTTAAAACAACTGTTTCAAACATACAATTGAATCCGTATCGAAGCAAGCTCTATCATCAAGGCCAGCCATGACCGTCCTTCGCCGTTCCACGCACCGCGCCCCCTCCCGCCAGCTCGAGGCGGCCGGCTCCATCACCCGCGCGCGCATTCTTGCGGCCGCCACCGAGGTGTTCGTGCGCCGGGGAATCGAAGCCGGCACCATCCGCGAGATCACCAAGGCCGCCGGTGTCAACGTCGCCGCGGTGAACTACCATTTCGGCTCGCGCGAGGCGCTGCTGCGCGCGACGCTGGCCGAGGTCGCGGGGCCGATGAACGCGGCACGGTTGCAGGCGCTGGACCAGGAGGCGCGGGCGCACGCACCGCACGCGCCACCGCTGCCCGCGATCGTCGATGCGCTGGTGCGCCCGCTGATCGAGACGCCGCGCTGGCAGGATGGCACGCGCCCGCTGATCCGCCTGATCCAGCAGCTGCGCGCGCTCCCGCATCAGATGGCAAACCAGCTGATGGCGGAGCAGTTCGACGCCGTCGCCCACCGCTTCATCGCGGCACTTCATGCGGCACTGCCGCATCTGTCGCGGGCCGAGATCGTGTGGCGCTACGAATTCGCGCGCGGTGCGGTGGTGCATGTGCTGGTCGACTGCGACCCTGAAAGCGGCCGCCTGGCCGCCCTTTCCGGCGGCGCCTGCCGGACCGGCGACCAGGACGAGCTGCTGTGCCAGGCGACCCGCTTCGTCGCTGCGGGGTTCAGCGCCCCGGGGCGGTGATCGCAAGGCGCTCTCCGACGGCGGATGGCGTCGCTGATGGCCTGGCCCCCCGGAAGCCGGGGCGGATATTTCGTTGCCAGCGCCGATGCCGCGCTTCCTGATTGCCAGGCCATCGGCTTCGCCATTGCGCCACCAGGCCGGAACCCGGCAATTTGAACGAGTGTTATCGACCTGGTGGCCGGCTTGACAGTCTGTTTCGGGGAACGGAACCTGCCCCGGTAACGCGAGGAGGGGGCGATGCTGAACCGGAGAAACCTGGTCGCTTCTGGTGCGACGGCAGTGATTGCGGCGGCCAATATCGGGCGCGCGGCGGCGCAATCCGGCGGCGAGGTGAAGATCGGCGTCATTTACCCCTTCACCGGATCGGGCGCGCAGGTCGGAATCGAGGCGCGGCTCGCGATGGAGACCGCCGTCGAGATCATCAACGAACCGCACGATCTTGACCTGCCGCTGGCGCGGAGCGCGGGACTGCCCAATCTCGGCGGGGCCAAGGTCAAGCTCCTCTACGGTGACCACCAGGCGGATCCGCAGAAGGGCCGCGCCGAGGCAGAACGTCTGATCACGCAGGATGGCGTCTGTGCCCTGATCGGCACCTATTACAGCTCGGTCGCGGCGGTCGTTTCGCAGGTCGCCGAGCGCTACCAGATCCCGTTCGTTGCTGCCGAATCCTCGTCGCCGTCGCTGCACACCAGGGGCCTGAAGTTCTTCTTCCGACCGGGGCCGCACGACGAGATGTTCTCGATCGCGATGTTCGACTTCCTGAAATATATCCAGGAGAAGTTTCCCGGCACGGCGAACACGATCGCCCTGTTCTACGAGGACACGCTGTTCGGCAACGATACCGGGCGCGTGCAGCGGCGCCTTGCCGCGGAACGCAAGGTGGAGATGGTTGCCGACATCAAGTACCGCGCCAATTCGCCCTCACTCAGCACCGAGGTGCAGCTGCTGAAGGCGAAGAACCCCGATGTCCTGATGCCGACCTCCTACACCACGGACGCGATCCTGCTGGTGCGCACGATGAACGAGCTCGGCTTCCGGCCCAAGGGGATCATCGCCCAGGATGCCGGGTTCCAGGAACAGGCGTTCCTGAACGCGGTCGGAGATCAGGCCAACGGCGTGATCAGCCGGGCGAGCTTCGTGCCCGACCTGGCCGAGAAAAGGGCGTCCTTGCGCGTGGTCAACGCCATGTTCCGCCAGAAGGCGAACAAAGACCTGAACGACAGCACGGCGCGCGAGCTGATGTGCCTGATCATTCTCGCCGATGCGATCAACCGTGCCGGCAGCACCAAGGGCCCGGAGATCGCGGCAGCGCTGCGCGCGACCGACATCGACGGCGGCCAGACCATCCTGCCGTGGGAGCGCGTGAAGTTCGGCCCCGACGGGCAGAACACCTGGATCAACCCGGTGATGATGCAGTATGGCGGCGGCGAATTCCGCACGGTCTGGCCGGAGAACGTCGCGACGCGGCCGGTGAAATGGCCGCTCGGCTGACGGGGCCGGCCGGGGCAGAGCGAGACCGGGTGCCCGGCACCGACGGGAGCCGCGGATGAGTTCCGAGATCATCGCGCAGGTCCTGGTCAGCGGCCTGCTGATGGGCCTGATCTACGCGCTGATGGCGTCCGGGCTCGCGTTGATCTTCGGGCTGATGGACGTCGTCAATTTCGCGCATGGCGAGTTCCTGATGGTCGCGATGTACCTGATGGTGGGGCTCGTCGTCGTGAGCGGGCTCGACCCGCTGCTTCTCTGGCCGCTGGTCGTCGCTGGCCTGTTCGCATTCGGCGCTGCCATCTATCTCGGCATCGTGCGCTACGCCATGCGCGTCAGGACCAATCGCGGCATGGTGCAGGTCTTCACGACCTTCGGCCTCGGGCTGATGCTGATCGGCCTCACCCAGTCGCTGTTCTCGGCTGACTACCGCAGCATCGGCGAAAGCTGGCTCGGCGGCAGGTCGGTGAATATCGCCGGCGTCTTTCTGCCGCTGCCGCAGCTGGTGGGCGGGATCGCCTCGCTCGCGGCGTTCGGGTTGATCTGGCTGATCATCACCCGCACCGATTTCGGCAAGGCGCTGGAGGCGACGCGCGAGGATGCCGACGCGGTGGCGCTGGTGGGCATCGACAAGAACCGCGTGTTCACGCTCGGCTGGGGGGTGGGGGCGGCGCTGGTCGGCCTTGCCGGCTCGATCATCGCGATCTTCTTCTACGTCTACCCGAGCGTCGGCGCCTCCTTCGTGCTGATCGCCTTCGTGACCGTCGCACTCGGGGGGTTCGGCAGCGTCTTCGGCACGCTCGTCGCTGGCATCGTCATCGGCCTCGTCGAAGCCGCGAGTGCGGTCATCCTGGCGCCGGCGCTGAAGTCGCTCGGGGTGTATGCGGTCTATCTGGCGGTGGTCGTCCTGCGTCCGCGCGGCCTGTTCGGGTCGATGTGACGGACGCTGCCGCCACGCCTGGCACGCTTGCCGCGCGCAACATCGCCGCAACCGCCCGGCGGCGCCTGCGCCAGCTCGGAATCGCCGCCGTGCTGGCGGCCGGTGCCGCCGTCGCGCCGCTGGTGGTGACCGACGTCTACACGCAGAACGTGATGGTGCTGACGCTTCTCTATCTCGCGTTGGCGCAGGCATGGAACATCCTGGGCGGCTATTGCGGGCAGATCTCGCTCGGGCACGCGGTGTTCTTCGGCGTCGGGGCCTATGGCACGCTGCTGCTGTTCCTCATGGGCGAGATCAACCCATGGATCGGCATGGCGGCAAGCGGCGTGGTCGCTGCGGGTTCGGCGCTGCTGCTCGGCTATTTCTGCTTCCGCCTGGCCGGCCACTACTACACGATCGCAACGATCGTCATCGCCGAGGCGGCGCTCTTGATCATGCTGAACTGGGACTGGGCGGGTGCGGCACTCGGCCTCCAGGTTCCGGTGGGGCCGGACAGCTGGGCGACCCTGCAGTTCGGGCGCAGCAAGCTGCCCTATTTCTATTTCGCGCTGGGGCTTGCGGTCGTCACCTGGCTCGCCGCCTGGGCGATCGAGGGTGCGCGCTGGGGCTACTGGTGGCGTGCCGTCAAGGATGACGCCGAGGCCGCCCGCAGCCTCGGTGTCGACGTCTTCGTCTCGAAGATGGGGGCCTCGGCGATCTCGGCCTTCTTCACCGCGGTCGGCGGCGCCTTCTATGCGCTGTTCGTCTCCTACATCGACCCGCAGAGCGTGTTCAGTTTCCAGGTGTCGCTGCTGATCGCGCTGCCGGCGGTACTCGGCGGCATCGGCACGCTCTGGGGGCCGGCACTTGGCGCGGTGCTGCTGATCCCGCTCGGCGAGGTGACGCGGAGCTATGTCGGCGGCGCCGGCAGCGGCGTGCATCTCATCGTCTACGGCGCGCTCGTCGTCGTGGTCTCGCTGCTTCGGCCCGAAGGCCTCATCAGCCTGCTGCGCGGCAAGGGTGGCGGGGCGTGAGCGCGACACTGCTGGAGGTGCGCGGGATCTGCCGTGATTTCGGCGCGCTTCGCGCGAACGACAATGTCTCGCTCGGCGTCGGCAAGGGCGAGATCCTCGGCCTGATCGGCCCCAACGGAGCGGGCAAATCGACGCTGTTCAACATGATCGCCGGCGCCATCGCGCCGAGCTCGGGCACGATCACCTTCGAGGAGCACGACATTACCGGGGCCGCACCCGAGGCGCGCTGCCGGATGGGGATCGCGCGGACGTTCCAGGTGGTGCGCAGCTTCGATTCGATGAGTGTGGTCGACAATGTCATGGTCGGCGCACTCCTGCGCGATACCAATCCACGCGCGGCGCGGCAGGCCGCCTGCGAGGTGCTGGAGTTCGTCGAGCTCGAGAGCCGCGCCGAGGTGCCGGCCGTCGAACTCACCTCGCCCGAGAAGCGGCGCCTCGAACTGGCCCGCGCGCTGGCGACGCGGCCGAAACTGCTGCTGCTCGACGAGGTGATGGCCGGCCTTACGCCGACCGAGGCCAGGCGCGGCGTCGAACTCGTGCGCCGGATCCGGCAATCCGGCGTCACCGTCATCATGGTCGAGCATGTGATGGAAATCGTGATGCCGCTGGTCGATCGCGTCGTCGTGCTCGATCTCGGCCGGCTGATCGCCTCCGGCTCCGCCGCCGAGGTGACGAACGACCCGAAAGTGATCGCCGCCTATTTCGGGGAACGCCGGCATGCTTGAGGTTGCCCGCGTCACCACCACCTACCGCGGCATGATCGCGATCTCGGATGTGTCGCTGAGCGTCGGCACGGGCGAGATCGTGACCGTCGTCGGCGCGAACGGGGCAGGCAAGTCGACGCTCTTGAAGACGATCGCCGGCATGGAGCATTGCCAGGCGGGGCAGATCACCTTCGAGGGCGAACGCATCGACGCCATGCCCGCGCACGGCGTCACGGCGCGCGGCATCGCCTTCGTGCCCGAGAACCGCCGGCTGTTCCCGCGGCTTTCGGTGCGCGACAATCTTCGCCTCGGCAGTTTCCTTCATCGCGGCAAGCCCGACCGCGAAGCACCCCTGGGCGGCATTTTCGACCTGTTCCCGGTATTGCGGGCACGGCTCGACCAGATGGCGGCGACATTGTCGGGCGGCGAGCAGCAGATGCTCGCCATCGGCCGCGCGCTGATGACACGGCCGAAGCTGCTGATGCTCGACGAGCCGTCGCAGGGCATCATGCCGAAACTGGTCGATCTGCTGTTCGACGCGATCAAGGCGATCCGCGCGTCAGGCGTGACGATCCTGCTCGTCGAGCAGCGCCTGGCCGAAAGCCTGGCCATTGCCGACAATGCGGTCGTGCTGCAGACCGGGCGCGTCGTGCTGCGCGGCCGGTCGGAGGAACTGCGCGACCACCCCGAGATGCGGAGCGCCTATCTCGGCCTCTGACATCATCGGTCAAATGCCTTGACCGATGATGTCAGGTCCTGGCTGGCGCTCGGGCGCCTGGCGCGGGCCGTATCAGGCGGCGCGGCGCGGGGCGGCCGCAAGCGCCGCAATGACGCGCTCGGGCGTGATCGGCATCTCGAAGACGCGCACGCCGATCGCATCGGCCACCGCATTGGCGATCGCCGGCGCGACCGGGGTCATGCCCGGCTCGCCGATACCCTTCGCGCCGAAGGGGCCGATGCCGCTTCGCGATTCGAGGAGGATCGTCTCGACCCGCGGCATGTCCATCGACGTCGGCATCAGATACTCGCTGAATGACGGTGTCGTCAGCCGGCCCTCGTCATACAGCATCTCCTCGCTCAGCGCGTAGCCCTGGCCGTTCTGGACGCCGCCCTGGATCTGGCCCTCGACGGCAGCGCGGTTGATGCACTGCCCCACGTCGTGCGCGCCGATGCTTTTCAGCACCCGCACTTCGCCGGTCTCGGTGTCGACCGACACCTCGACCGCGTGCGCGCCGAACGTGTAGTCGGGGTGCGCCTGGCCCTGCCCGGTCTCGGGGTCGAGCGGGTCCGAGAAGGGCGCCCGGAAGATCGCGAGTTCCGACCGGTGCACGCCCTCGGAGGCGCAGATGCGCACGAGATCGACGAGGCCCATCGAGCGGCCCGGCGCATCGAGCACCGAGACCGTGCCGTCGGCGAGAACGATCCGCTCGGGTGCGACGTCGAAGTGCTGGGCGGCCCGCGCGACCAGGCGCCTCCGCACCCCTTCGGCCGCCAGGCGCGTCGCGTTGCCGGTCATGTACAACGCACGGGTCGCGGTGGTGGTGCCGGCAAGCGGCGTGACCGCCGAGTCGCTGTTGTAGATGACCACTCGTTCCAGCGGCACGCCGATCAGCTCGGCGGCGATCTGGCCGAGTGCCGAGGCCTGGCCGGCGCCGATGTCGGTGACGCCCGAGCGCACGACGACGGTGCCGTCCATCTCGACCCCGACCCAGGCTTCGGAGGTGTCGTGCAGGAAGGTGAGCCGGCCGTAGCTCTGGAGATAGGCGGCGATGCCGCGCCCGATCCGGATCGGACCCTTCGAGGGCGTCGGCTCGCCGAGCGCCGCCCATGCCATGTCGGCGCAGCGCTCGGTCCAGATCGCGCTCGGCGGCACGAATCCGGTCGAGATCGGCTCGCCGGTCTTCAGGTAGTTGCGGCGGCGGAACTCCAGGCGGTCCATGCCGATCGCCCTCGCCACCTCGTCCATCTGCTGTTCGTAGGCGGCGCACGCCTGCAACCCGCCGAAGCCGCGGAAGGCACTGGTGTACATGTTGTTGGTGGCGACCGCCTGGCCATGCACGTTCAGATTGTCGATGCGATAGGGGCCGGGGGCGGCGACCGCGCAGTACAGCAGCACATAGGGGCTGAGATAGACATAGGCGCCCGCGTCGGCGATCACCCGGACATCGAGTGCGGTGATCCTGCCGTCGCGCGTGACGCCGGTGCGGTAGGTGAGCTTGAACGGATGGCGCTTGCCGTGGCCGACGAACGAGTCCTCGCGGCTGTATTCCAGGCGGACCGGCCGGCGCGTGCGCAGCGCCAGCAGCGCGAGGTAGACCTCGACGGTGATGTCCTCCTTGCCGCCGAAGCCGCCGCCGACCAGCGAGCCGAGGATCCGCACCCGGTTGTGCGACACCCCGACCGCGTCGGCGATCGCGCGGAAATGCTCGATCACCTGGGTGCAGACGCGGATGTTGATGACGTCGTTCTCGTCGATCCAGGCAAGGCCGGCTTCGGGTTCCAGGAACGCATGCTCCTGGAACGGCGTGCGGTAGACGCGCTCGACGATCATGTCGGCGGCGGCGAAGCCGGCATCAAGGTCGCCCTTGCGGATCTTGTGCTCGGCGACGACGTTGCTGTCGCCGTGCAGGCGCGGTGCGTCGGGCTCCAGGGCGCGTTCCGGATCGTAGACGCCGGGGACCGGTTCGAGCGTGAACTCGACCAGGCGCGCCGCCTGCTCGGCGATGTCCTGCGTCTCGGCAGCGATCAGCACGATCGGCTCGCCGTAGTAGCGCACGCGCTCCTTCACCAGGATCTGCTGGTCGGTGCTCAGGCGCTTGCGGCCGGTCTGGCCGGGGATGTCGGTCGCGGCCATGCGGTCGGGCAGATCGGCCCCCGTCAGCACGCAGACGACGCCGGGCAGCGCGCGCGCGGCGGATACGTCGAGGCGGACCAGGCGGGCACTCGCGAGATCGGCGCGCACCACCTTGGCGTGCAGCATGCCCGGCAGCACGTGGTCGCCGGCGTAGCGCGTGCTGCCCACCGCCTTGCCGGGCGCGTCGGTACGGGTCAGCGGCTTGCCGATCTGGTTGAACCGCACGTTTGCCAGCAGATCGGGCGCCAGCTGGTCTGCCATCGTCGTGGTGTTCATGTCGCATCCCTCGCGCGGAGCGTCGCGGCGGCGGTTGCCACCGCGTCGAAGATCTTGGTGTAGCCGGTGCAGCGGCACAAGTTTCCGCTCAGCGCGAGGCGGATCGCGTCCTCGTCAGGGTCCGGCTCGCGGTCGAGCAGCGACTTCGCGGCGATGATCATGCCCGGCGTGCAATAGCCGCACTGCACGCCGCCGCCGTTCATGAAGGCGTCCTGCAGCGGGTGCGGGTCGGCGGCGGTGCCAAGCCCGGCGACGGTGGTGATCTCGCGGCCCTCGCAGGTCCAGGCGAGCGTCAGGCAGCTGTCGATCGCCATGCCGTCGACGAGCACGGCGCAGGCGCCGCAATCGCCCTTCTCGCAGCCGCGCTTGACGTCGATATGACCCATCTGGCGCAGCGCTTCGAGCAGGGTCCGGTGCGGCGGAACCGTGACGGTTCCCTCGCTTCCGTTGACACGGAGCGTGATCGTCCTGTCGGTCATCAGTTCGACCTTTCCTGCGTGTGCGGGGCCAGCGCCTCGGCCAGCAGCCGGCGCGTGAGCACCCCGACCATGGTGCGGCGATAGCCGGCGCTGGCGCGGATGTCGTCGATCGGCGCGCATTCCGCCATCGCGGCGTCGGCTGCCTCGGCGATCAGGGCGGCCGAGGGCGGGCGGCCTTCGAGCCGGGCTTCGGCCTTGCGTGCCCGCATCGGAACCGGCGCCACGGACGCGAGCGCGATGCGCACGCCGGCACAGTTGCCGCCCGACATCGCAACCGAGACGGCGACGCCGACGACGGTGATGGCATCGCCCTGGCGGCGGGCCAGCTTGTAGAAGAGGTCGCGCCGCGGCGCCGCCGGTGCCGGCAGCAGCACCCTGGCGATGATCTCGTCGGGGCGGCGCACATCCTTCTTGTAGCCGGTGTAGTAGTCGGCCAGCGGCACGCGGCGCGCGCCCCCGGGCCCGAGCAGATCCAGCTCGGCATCCAGCGCGAGAAGCGGCGGCACCAGGTCGGCGGCCGGCGAGCCGCAGGCGATGTTGCCGCCGATGGTCGCCGCGTTGCGCACCATCTGGCCGGCGAAGTTGCGGCTCGCCTCGACCAGCGAGGGCGCGCGCTCGGCGAGCAGCGGCGAGGCGAGGATGTCGCTCACCGTGCAGCGGGCGCCGAGAGCGATGCCGGCGC